>DATDRI010000123.1:0-9113 GCA_035291825.1 Vicinamibacteria bacterium
CGTAGTGGTTTTTGGAAGCTGTGGAAAGACAACGTCCCTCTGGTTCCTCTCTATTTCCTCGCATCGGCCTCCGGGGCAGGAGTCATCTTCTTCTTCCACCGAGTTGCCGGCCCGTGGGCTTTTCTTCTGGGACTGCCGATCCTGGTCGTCGTGTACTACGCACATCACTTCTACAATGAGAAGTACGAGGATCTGAACCAGCTCTACTTTCAGACCGCCGAGGCCTTCGCCCTTTCCATTGATGCCCTGGAGCTCCATACCGATTACAAGCACCACACCAGCACGCATGTTCACCGCACCCGCCTTCTGACACTCGCCTTGGCGCGGGCCCTGGGAGTCGACGACAAGACCTACGAGGGGCTCTGGTTCGCTTCCGTCTTGCATGACGTGGGTAAGATATCGATTCCGTCCTACATCCTGCACAAGCCGGCCCGGCTCACCGAGAGGGAGTTTCAGAAAATGAGCACCCATCCGGCGGTGGGGGCCGAGATCCTCTCCACCATCAACTTCCCGGTGCCGGTTATCCCCTTCGTCAAACACCACCACGAGAACTGGGATGGGAGCGGCTATCCGGACGGTCTCACCGGAGAGGAGATCCCCTTGGGGGCTCGGATCATGGCGGTGGCCGATTGCTACGAGGCGCTCACCGCGCGTCGTGTCTACCGGCGGTCGCTGGATCGAGAGACCGCCGTGTCGATCATGAAGCAGGAGGCCCACCGGTTCGATCCACGGGTCTTCAACAAGTTCCTGGAGATCGTGGACGACCTGGACGAGGAGTTGCGAAGAGTAGCGGTTCGGGAGCTCGCCCTTCCCAAGGAGCATCGGGACAAGAGGCGCATGCCGGACATCGTGGGGGTACCACAGGCTCCCGCTTTCAGCGGCTCGATTTCCGAGCCTCAGCGAGAGGTGTTCACTCTTTTCGAGATCCTGCAGACGATCGGCAACTCGCTGTCGCGGCCCGACACGCTGACCATCATCGCCGCCAAGATTGAGAAGATCATCCCATTCACTACCTTGGTCATCTACCTGGTGGACGATACCCGCGAGGCTCTGGCTCCCGCCCATATCGCCGGTCAGAACCAGGATGCCTTCAAGGGGCTTTCCATAGAGTTCGGCACCCGCCTGGCCGGCTGGGTGGCTGCCAACAATCGCATGCTCTACAACGTCCACCCCGGTCCGGACGTGATGCTCCTTCCCGAGCAGTTCCGAAAGGTGTATCACAATTCGATTCTGGCTCCCTTGGTCCATGAAGAACGGCCTCTGGGAACCATCGGCTTGTACTGGTCGGGAAGCGAACGTTATTCGCACGATCACGTCCGGTTGATGGAGATCGTTGCCAATCGCGCTTCCATCGCCCTGTACAACGCCATTCGATTCGAGGAGACTCAGGAGGACGCTTTCACCGATCGGCTCACCGGCCTTGCCAACTCTCGGTTCTTGTATATCTTCTTCGAACAGACGCTTTCGGAAGCCAAACGCTATAATGAGCCCCTCACCGTCATCGAGATGGACCTCGATGATTTCAAGAGCGTGAACGATCGTTTCGGCCACCACGCGGGAGATCGCTTCCTCAAGGAGGTCGGGCGCATCCTGAAGGCGCAGATGAGAGATAGTGACGTCCTGGTTCGTTATGCGGGGGATGAGTTCATCGCCGTGCTGCCCAAGACCACTATGGAACGAGCCACCCAGTTCTCCCACCGCTTGCAGGAGGTAGTGGAGTCCGCGAGCATCGACGTGGGAATCGGAAAGATGTTGAACGTTGGTATATCGCTGGGCCTCGCCTCCTATCCGACAGACGGTTCCGATCTGGAGTCGCTCCTCATGGCGGCCGATCGGAACATGTACGATCAGAAGAGCCGTCGAAAGGTGCGTCGGCGGACGCCGGAAGAAACCGAGCGGTCCTCGCAGCAGCCCAGCCTCTTCGGCGCTGAAGACAAAAGAGGTCGCCGCGCGGTGTGAAATGCGTCGGGCTCCTCAGGCTCTGACTCGGTAGGCCGCTTACTGTCAGACCTAACTCGGGATGTTTCGTTTGGTGTTGGCGAGACTCCTCGCCCTGATTCCTTTGCTCCTGGGAGTGAGCTTCGTCTCCTTCCTCCTCATTCACCTGGCTCCCGGCTCCTTCGTTGATCGGCTGCGTCTCGATCCTGGGATCCCACCGTCGACGATCGAGGCGCTGGTGGTTCGTTTCGGGCTGGATAGGCCCTGGTACGAACAATATCTGTCCTGGCTGACAGGGGCAGTCCATGGCGACCTTGGATGGTCCCTCGCCTTCCGGCGACCGGTCGGTGAGCTGCTGGGAGGGGCGGCCTTCTACACCCTGGCGCTGCTGTTGACCGCGCTAGTGGTTTCCGCCCTCGTTGGTACGGTGCTCGGTCTCTTATCGGTGGTCCGGCCAAGAGGAGCATTGGATCGCGTCTTCTGCGGTTGGGCCCTCGCCACCGTCTCGGTTCCGACACTGGTGCTGGCGCTGGCCGGGCTGGGACTCGCCTCCGCCACGGCGGTTCTTCCCATCGGTGGTGGCTCGGTAACCGCAGCCGTGGACCTGAACTGGACCGCACGGGCGACTGATTTCATGCACCACTTGCTGTTGCCGGCGTTGATCCTGAGCATCGCGACCTGCCCCCTCTTCTTTCTTCAGGCCAGGGGAGGTCTGCTAGATGTTCTCTCCGCGGAGTTCCTGTGGGCCGCTCGTAGCCGCGGGTTGTCAGAGACGCAGATACTTCTACGGCACAGTCTCCGGCCGTCTCTCGTGCCTCTGATTGCCTTCGTGGGAGCTTCTATGACGAGGATGCTCAACAGCGCGCTCCTCATCGAGGTCGTGGTGGGATGGCCGGGGATGGGGAGGCTCGCTCTCCAGGGATTGCTCGCCCGAGATTCCTTCTTGATCCTCGGGGTGCTGGTCTTGGGCTCCATCCTTGTCGTCTTGGGAAATCTGGTGACCGACCTGTTGCTGCCGGTGGCCGATCCCCGCATTCGTCTGGAAGAGGCATGAGGGAGTGGTGAGGATGCAGCTGCCGAGCTGGTGGCGCGACAGGGGGGCCAGGATGGGCGTCGCCGGGCTGGTTTTGCTGGCTACCGTCGGCGTCGGTGCCCCTTTTTTTGCGCCCTACAGCCCTCGAGCTCAGGACCGCACGGGTTTCCACCGCCCTCCTTCACTGCCCGGTGAGGGCTGCTCCACGCGCTGGCTTGCTCGAGACGAGAGGGGGGACACTCACTTGTTCGGATTCGAAGGCTGTCGCGTCTATGTCTTGGGAACCGACGCGCTGGGAAGGGACGTGCTCTCGCGAGTTCTCTACGGCGCGCGCGTCAGTGTCACCGCTGCTGTTCTGGGCGTCGTCTTCACGGTCTCCTTCGGCGCCTTGGTGGGTGCGGCGGCCGCGCTCGGCGGAGGGGTCTGGGACCGGGTCTTGATGCGTGGCACCGAGCTGGTCATGGCCTTGCCGGCACTCTATCTGGTACTGGCTTTCAGAAACGTGTTCCCCGACGAGATCACCCCGGGGTGGTCTTCGTTGATTCTGGTAGGCTCGCTGGCCGTGGTCGGGTGGTGCGGCGTTTCGAGGATGGTGCGAGGTCAGGTGCTCTCGCTGAGGGAGCGCGATTTCGTAGCATCCGCCGTCGCGGCGGGCGCCGGACCAGCCCGTGTTTTTTTTCGTCACATCCTTCCCAACACATTACCTTTTCTGTGGTTGCAGGCTGGGCTCACCCTTCCTTATTTCCTGCTGGGTGAGGCGACTCTCTCTTTTCTTGGACTGGGAGTCCAGGAGCCCCACGCGAGCTGGGGGAACATGCTCGCTTCCGCTGCACAGAGCTACACGTCGATGATGCAACATTGGTGGACGCTGGCCGTGCCCGGAGGGGCGTTATCGTTGGCTGTGCTAGGGGCCAACCTCTGGATCGAGGGGTTGCGCATGGCTCAAGGGTCAAGGTGGGGGGCGTTATCGGCGCTAGGACCACCGCGATCCCCGGGAATCCTCGCGTTCAAGGACAGGACTTGAACCGAAGGATATGATGAGTAATATAGGAAACCTAGGAGGACGGGAATCTATGCGAAGCATCCTTTCATTTGCCTTGTTGGCGGTCCTGACGCTGTCCCTTTCGGCAGTCGCCCAGGAACAGGTGGAAGCTCCGGATATCATTGCTCCGGTGATGGATGGCGACTTGCGAGCCGTCCGTGCGGCGATCCAGGGAGGTGCCGATCCCAACGCCACCGATGACCTCTTGCCGGTGTTGGTTTATGCCGCTCTCCAGGGTCAAACGGAGATCGTCAGCGCGCTCATCGAGGCAGGAGCGGACGTCAACGCGACCGGGCCGACCAATGCGACCGCTCTGATGTACGCGGCCGCCGGTGGCCACAATGAAATCTTGCAGGCTCTCATCGAGGCGGGTGCCGACGTCAACGCCACCGACAGCTCTGGCTGGACGGCGTTGATGCGTGCCGCTTTTCCGGGGCACGCCGAGGCGGTGAAGATTCTCGTCGAGGCGGGTGCCAACGTGAATGCGGTGGATGCGATTGGGGGGACGGCGCTCTGGACGGCACGGATAAACGGCCGCGATGAGGTTGTTGCTGTTCTGCAACAAGCCGGGGCGAACTAGAGCTGGGTATTCTCCGAAGAGAAGGCCAGCCTTCCGGAAGGAAGGCTGGCCTTTTTTCTTTCTCGGCGGCCTAACTACGTCGTACCGGTTCCGTCCGCCGGCTCGATGCCAACGATGATCCAGCGCGACGGGGGTGTGTTCGAGCCGGCGCTCAGATCGTATTTTGCCAGGGTGAACTTGTAAAGTTTCGGGCCTTGTTCCTGGATCGTGCAATTGACTGTCACGACCTTGGTAGCCACCTGACCGGAGAAACCCTTGAGATTGGTGCTGGCCATCAGCGACATGGACGCCTGGGTCCGCTCCTTATCCACCGCAGCCTGGGCATCGCGGAGCATGCCTTCGTGCTCGCTGCGCTCCTCGCGCCACTTGTCCCACTCGGCTTGCAGCTCGCCGCGACTTCCCGAAAAACGGTACGCACCATCCTGTTCGACTCGCTGCCGAATGACTTCCAGCTCATCAAAATTCTCGTCCTGGAATACGCCGAACTCCTCCCAATGTTCGTCACGTACCTTCTTGGCATCCTCGGCCGCTTTCTCGAGCTCGGCCAGACGGAAGGGCAGCGCCGCCTCCTCGCTCACCTCGACGATCTCCCAGGCCTCCACCGTTTCATCGAAACCTACCGCCGACATGGCGGCAACGGTCGTATTGTCTTTCGTTTGGACGGCCGCGAAGAACGTACGGAGAAGAGTCCGCTCCGGACCACCTCCGCAAGCGAAGAGCTGAAGTGTGAGTGGAGTTAAGAAAAATATCAGTGCCTTGAATCTAAGCATGACTTCCTCCTTCAAATAGCCGTCCATGCCGATACGTCACTCTTTGCTGCGTACTTCCCCACCTGGCCAACCTTCCTGCAACCCATGGGTCGACCGGATGCACCAGCGGCCCAAGGGGAGCCGGGTTGAGTCGGGCTAAGGGTATCAGAACTCGACGAAGCGGGGCAAGGTGGCTTCTGGATCTCTTCCGCCCTCGATGGCGGGCGCGAAGGGGGATGCAACGAAACTTCGGAGAGGCGGTCCACCAGAGGCTGGCACGGTGCAACTGGTTGTCTTTAGAGGCCTTGTCATGAAGCGGGACCTTGACGGCGGTACCCCGGGCCAGCCGACACCCCCTCTGGGTGTCTCGCCGCATCTTCATTCGTTTGCAGTTTGACTTCGGGATTGTCGACAATGTAAGGTGACCGGTCGCGGACTGCTTCATCGGCGGGAGTTGCCACTCCCGCCGGAAGAGCACACCGGGCTGGAAAGGGGGAGGTATGGACAAGAGAGTCCTCTCGGTCTTGCTTCTAGCTGTCGTCATCGGCCTATTTGCCAGTATCGTCGCCGCACAGGATTATCCCAAGATCTCGTACAGGGACGCGGCGGATCATCTCGGCGAGATCCGCTGGGTGGAGGGGATGGTTCTCAACACGGAAACCACGGACCAGGGAGTCTTTCTGGTGTTCAGCAACCAGAAGAAATACCTTCGCGTGGTCGTCCCCACGGAATTTCTCGGGAACTTCAAGGGGGGGCCTAAGTACCTGTACGGGGGAAAGAAGATACAGGCGGTGGGAACCATCGTCCAGCGGGACGATCAATTGTTGCTGGGTGTGGATGACCCCAGCCGGATCAAGGTCGTCTCGGAATAATCCAGGGACCCGGGAGCGCCACCGCCCCCCATCCCGGCTGGGAAGCGCGCTGACCCCAACCCTTGGCAGAGAGGTTCGCCAACCTGTAACTCGCCTGCGCATACGGGGCCGGCGGTTGCGCCCGAGATCAGTCGTCGGGAGGGGGCCCGGGCTCGAAGCAGCGTCGGCAACGCGCCTCGTAGGCTTCCGAGCCTCCCACCACGACCCTTTCCTTTGAAGGTACCAATCGCTGCGTGTGATTGGCGGGGTTGCCGCAGCGTACGCAGATCGCCAGCGTCTTGGTGATGTACTCGGCTATTGCCAGAAGTTGCGGCATCGGCTCAAAAGGCCTGCCCAAGTAGTCTTGGTCGAGCCCGGCAACGATGACGCGCTTGCCCAGGTTGGCCAGCTGGTTACAGACCTGCACCAGTTGGGGGTCAAAGAATTGAGCCTCGTCGATTCCCACCACCTCGGTGCGATGCGTCAGGCGTTTCTGAATTTCGCCGGGCGTGGGTACTAGCTCCGCTTCCATGCGCATGTCGCTATGGGAAACGATATGCTCCAGACTGTAGCGGCCGTCGATGCTTGGTTTGAATACCTGCACTCGTTGACGGGCGATTTGGGCGCGGCGTACGCGGCGAATCAACTCCTCGCTCTTGCCGCTAAACATGCTCCCGGTGATGACCTCGATCCAACCCGGGTGGGAGCGAAAGACTTCCATGTCGAAACGGCCCTAGGCCTCCGGAGGCGCTGGGCCTGATGGTGGCAGGCGCTTTCCCGCCCGCGCCTCGTTCCTATCTCGCCGCGCATAGGCGGAGGCGTTGTAGAAAGGTGCCAAGGCGTGCAGAAGGGCGCGGACGAAAGCCTCCTCACGCGTAACGAGCTCTGCCGTCAAGACCCCAAACGTTCCCTGTCGTCCTGCCACGTCTTGTTGGCCGTAGAACTTGTCCGTAGCGGGCCCCAGATCCTCGCCGCGATCGACCACCGCTAAAACGAGCTCCTCAGGAAGCGGCAGACATCCGCTACTTCCGAAGAAACCGTTCACCCCATCGGTCACGTAGGCCCACGCCTCGAGGGAGACGACCGGTTCATCGCGTCCCGCAGCGGTCTCGCTGCGGAGCCCTCCTTCCAGCCCAATCGCGAGCGCGGGCACGGTTCCCTCTTCGGATAGGGTTTCGAACAAGGCTTGCCCACGTGTTCGTGCGCCTTCCATGAGCTCGGCGGTCGACAGGGGAGTGGACGCCGTTCCCGAGGACACAGTCCTGGCGATCAGCCGGAGGTCATCACGCAGAAAGCCGGGAAAGCGCTCCTTGAGTATGGATAGGGCGCGGCGCACCGCCTCGACCTTCGGTCCGCGAGTGGAGCCGATAGCGACGATCAATAGATTACCTCACGATTTGACCCGTTCGACGTACTTGCCCTCGAACGTGTCGATTCGAATCACTTCGCCTTTGTTGATGAAGTACGGCACCTGCACCACCAGTCCGGTCTCGAGAGTTGCCGGCTTGGATTGCGCCTGGGCAGAAGCGCCCTTGATTCCCGGCTCGGTGTCCACGATTCTGAGCTCGACCGATCCCGGGAGCTCTACACCCACCGCCGTCCCTTCATGCATTTGTACCTTGATAGTCGTGTTCGGGACAAGGTAGTTGAGCGCATCGCCGAGTGCCTCTTGGGTCAGCGTGATTTGTTCATAGGTTTCATTGTTCATGAAGTGGTGCTCGTTACCAGACCCGTAGAGATAGTTCATCTCAACGATGGTGAGAACAGCTTTGTCCACACTGTCGGCAGAGCGGAAGCGATGGTCCAAGAGTCGACCATTCTTCAGACTTCGTAACTTGGTCTGAACGAAGGCCTTGCCCTTGCCTGGTGTAATGTGATCCATGGCGAGCACCGAGAAAAGCTCGTCGTTCATTTTGATTACCCATCCCTTGCGGATTTGTGTTGCGGTGGCCAAATCATCCTCCTGCTGAATCCACCTGTAGACCTTGAGTCTCGACGTGAAAGGCTACCAGGGAACCCCCGGCGGCGCGAATCGCCATCTCCACCTGCGGGCGTCTTGCGGGCTGCGTCGCGAGGAGCAGACATCCTCCGCCTCCCGCCCCACACGCCTTGCCGGAGTCCGCCCCGGCTTGGATCGCCGCGGTCAGAATCCGCTCTAGCTCCGGGCTGGAGACGGCGGGAGCTAGTCGTCGCCGCGCCTCCCATTCTTCGCCAATCAACTCCGCGATTCGATCTAGATCCTGATGGACGAGCGCTTCTCGCATGCGAACCGCGATGTCAGCGATGAGCTCCAACGCCCGTTGGGTGGTCGGGTCACCGTCCAGAAAGCGTTTCATGACCTCCCAGTTGTTGGCTCCGGACCGGTGCGGTTGGTGCGTGTAGGCTAGCAAGAAACGTTGCTCGAAACTCGGCGCGTCGATGGAAAGAGCCTCGCGCCGTTCCCTTCCCACGCCCCACCACAGGCAGCAAGCACCACCGTATACGGGCGGATAGTGATCTTGCGCTCCGGTCATCGTTCGCAGAATCCGTGCCTCGGTGTTCTTCACGATCTCGATCAAGTCCGAAGGTTGATAGCGAGAACCGGTCAGCGCATTCAGACCACCGGCGATCGCGATCCCCAGCGCCGAGGAAGCACCCAGTCCCGATTGCCGGGGGGCGTTGCTACGTGTCGTGATGGAGAGCGGCTGGTCGGGCGCAAAAAATTCGAGCAGTGTACCGGCGATCTCCGCGCCGGGATGCCTAGCGAGCTCCGCCGGTGAGGAGGATTCTACCTCCTGTCCGCTATCCTCGACCTTCACCCGCCAGCGGGTCCCCGCCGGCTCGATACGCGCCTCGGCGTAGAGATCGATCGCCACGTTCACAGTGGCGGCCCGCTCGAGCAGGAGATAAATGGGCCAGATGTCGAGCGTACCCCCGGCCA
>DATDRI010000124.1:0-14992 GCA_035291825.1 Vicinamibacteria bacterium
GATCTCGTCGGCCACCTGAGCCAGGGGGGCATCGGCCTTGGAGCAGGAGGCGTCGAACCGGATGGATTCGTTGATATCCACTACCGGCGGATTGGGCTCAGTTTGGAAGCATGCAAGGGGATCGACACTCGGCTCCGGTCCGGGCGGCGGCCCAGGTGGGGGAGTCGGAGGAGGCTCAGGGGGAGGCGAGGGCTTCGTCGGCTCGTCGTTCCCTCCTCCTAAGATCCCCACGGTGGCTCCGGCCGCCGCACCCGCTCCAATGAGGACCGCAGTCAGAGCTCCACCGGTTCCTTGCGTAGCCCCCGTCGAGCTGATGAATCGTTCGATCCCGGTGGCCAGGAAGCCTGGCGGAAGGGCCGAAGCACCGGCGCTGGTGCTTCCCACCACCACCGGTGGGGCCCCCTCTTCGCTGTCCTCACACTCTTCCGGGGCGGTGACCAACGTGACGTATTCCGCGGTACGGGCGGTGTTGAAGGAAAGGTCAACCGCCTCGATGTAATAGGCGAATCCCTTTGTCTCTTCGGCCGCCATGGGCAGAGACGCTTCGTAGGTTCCGTCCCGTCCCACCATCTCGACGTAGTAATAGTCCGAGTATTCCTGGGCGTGAAAGTAAAGCTTCACCGTATGCAAGCCACCCTCGGTTTGAACGGAGGCGCGAAAGAGAGGGTGTCGTTGCTCGATCACGCACTCGACCGGCTCATGGGTGATGAGCGGCGCGCCGGGTAGCTCGGCTTGCTGGGGCGCTGCGTCGACTCGAGGAACGGAAGCGGGATGAAATAGGAAGACGCCGGCGGCAGCGGAGAGAACGAGGAAACGGGTAGGGTTCAATCTGGCCAAGGTAGTCATCCCCTTCGGTCTCGCTCGAGTCCGCTGCTATCTAACCAAGCGCCGATGATTCATCAAGCCTTGGAATGGAAGGCGCGACGACGCACACGCCTTCCGGCGCACTCTCTTTTACTCTTCTTGACCTGGTGAATAATGTGAGGCGTATCACGTTTCGGGAGAGCCCCCGCCGCGGGGCTCGACCCTAGGAGCAACCGCTAGTCGTTCCGCAGTTGAGGCACTTGTAGCAGCTCCCGTTCCTTACCATGATGGACCCGCAGACGGAGCAGGGAGGGGCATCCTCGTGCAACCGGGGGGCCGAGATAAAAACCTGTGTCGTTCGCCCGACCGACCCCGGAACGGCGAGCCGATCCCGCGCCCCTGCCTCGTCTCCTTCATTGGTTTTTTCGGCTATACCGGTATGGGCTGGCTCCGGTTTCACCGTCGTCTCCGGAGCGACGCCCGCCGCGAGTCGCTGCTCCGGCGTCAGGAACTTCAACGCTAACCACCGGAAAATGTAGTCGGTAATGGACTTCGCGTAGGGAATCTCGGAGTTGCCGGTGAAACCGGACGGCTCGAAGCGCGTGTGGGAGAACTTGTCCACCAGAACTTCCAGGGGAACCCCGTACTGCAGGGCATAGGAGATGGCTCGGGCGAAGGCGTCCATCAGCCCGGAGACGGTGGATCCTTCCTTGGACATATTGATGAAAATCTCACCCAGGCTGCCATCGTCGTACAGGCCGACCGTGATGTAGCCTTCGTGTCCCGCGATATTGAACTTGTGGGTGAGGGCCTGTCTTTCGACGGGCATTCTCCTCTGCACCGGCCGCTTCACTTTTTCGGCCTCGCCGTCGTGCGCGGCGACAATCGTGTTGAGAGGCTGGGTGCGCTTGCTGCCGTCACGGTAGATGGCAATGGCCTTGAGACCTAGCTTCCAGGCCTCTAGGTAGGTGTTCATGATCTCTTCCACTGTGCTGTTTTGGGGCATATTGACGGTCTTGGAGATGGCGCCGGACAGAAAGGGTTGGACGGCCGCCATCATCTTGACGTGTCCCATGTACTGGATGGAGCGGTTGCCTCCGGGCGGAACGACGGCACAGTCGAACACCGGCAGATGTTCCTGTCGCAGGCCGGGAGCGCCCTCGATGTGACCGTTCTCGTGCACGTAGTCGACGATGGCCTTCACCTCGTTTTTCTGATACCCCAATCGATCCAGAGCCGAGGGAACCGTTTGGTTCACGATCTTCATGATCCCGCCGCCCACTAACTTCTTGTACTTCACCAGCGCCAGGTCGGGCTCGACGCCGGTCGTGTCACAATCCATCATCAGGCCGATGGTGCCGGTGGGTGCGAGCACCGAGGCTTGCCCGTTTCGATAGCCAAAGCGCCGGCCCGCCTCGACGGTCCTATCCCATACTTCGCGGGCGGCGCGGTAAAGATCGGGGGCTGCATGTGCCGGGTCGATATGATCCACCGCCGCCCGATGCATCTCCATGACTTCCAGCATCGACTCCTTGTTCTTTGGGTAGCCGGCAAAAGGCCCCAGGCAGGCGGCGATGCGAGCCGATTGCAGGTAGGCCTCGCCGGTCATCACCGCGGTGATGGCGGCGGCGGTGTCTTGGCCGGTCTTGCTGTCGTAGGGAATGCCTTGGTACATGAGCAGCGCCCCCAGATTCGCGTAACCCAAGCCAAGTGGGCGATAGTCGTGGGAGCTCTTTGCGATCCTCTCGGTGGGGTAGCTGGCGTTGCCCACGATGATCTCCATGGCGGTGATGACCGTGTCCACCGCATGTCGGAAGGAGTCCACGTCGAAAGTGCCCTCGGGCTTGCGGAACTTCATCAGATTCAGCGACGCCAAGTTGCAGGCGCTGTCGTCCAGGTACATGTACTCGGAGCAAGGGTTGGAGGCGTTGATCCTTCCCGATGCCTTGGAGGTGTGCCAGCGATTGATGGTGGTGTCGAACTGCATGCCCGGATCGCCGCACACGTATGTCGAGTCGGCGATCTTCCGGAGGCACTCGCGGGCGCGAAACCGATCCATGACCGCACCCGTCGTCAAGGCTCGCGTTTCCCACGGGGCGTCGTCCAGCACGGCCTGCATGAACTCGTCGGTGACGCGCACACTGTGATTGGCGTTTTGGTAGAAGATGGAGGCGTAGGCCTCTCCGTTGAAGGAAGGATCGTAGCCAGCGTCTATGAGAGCCCACGCTTTTTTCTCTTCACGCGATTTGCATTCGATGAAGTCCATGATGTCGGGATGATCGATGTTCAAGATCACCATTTTCGCAGCACGGCGGGTCTTGCCGCCGCTGCGGATGACGCCCGCGAAAGCGTCGTAACCCTTCATGAAGGAAACAGGACCACTGGCGATTCCGCCCCCGGACAGATTCTCCCGCGAGCTACGCAGGGGCGAGAGGTTGGTGCCGGTGCCCGAGCCCCATTTGAAGAGCATTCCTTCCGTCTTGGCCAAGGTCAGAATCGAGTCCATGGTGTCTTCCACGGAATTGATGAAGCAGGCCGAGCATTGAGGCTTGGCTTCGATGCCGCAGTTGAACCAGACCGGCGAGTTGAAAGAGGCGAACTGGTTCAGCAAGAGGAAGGCGAGCTCGTCGCGAAAGCAGTGGGCGTCGGCCTCGCCGGCGAAGTACCCGCCGGCCAAACCCCAACGGGTCAGAGTGTCCACTACTCGTCCGACGAGCTGCCGGGCGCTATGCTCCCGCTCGCCCGTCTCCTGCATTCCGTGAAAATACTTGGACACCACGATGTTGGTGGCCATTGGGGACCAGCTGGCCGGAACCTCGACGCCGCGTTGTTGGAAAATAACCTCTCCCTTTTCATTGGAAATGACGGAGTCTCTTGTCTCCCACTCGATGCTGTCGAAAGGGGAAGTGCCTTCGGTCGAGAAGTACCTCTGAAATCTCAGTCCGGGGTGATTGCGGGCAGCCCCGCCCGTGGTCTTGCTCGAGTCAACTACCAACGAAATGTCGTTCTTTGACGTCGCCATTGCGCCTGTCTCCGGACCCTCAGATTCGAGCCTGACGGTGTCGAGAAAGGGAAGAAACGACACCGCACCGGCCCGAGCATAGCAGTCAACTCGCCTAGAAAGCCTTGCCTATGAGCGAAATTCCTTGCCGCTGCGACCACGCCTCAACGGAAACTGGTCAATCGCGGTGGCTTGGTTTAGGTAAAGACTTTATATGTTCCTTTAACTCCTGCTGTCAAGAAAAAAATACCAGATTTTGGGGAGGAGAGGTACTGAACCCACAAGATGTGGCGTAAATCGGTCGACGACCGAGGGGGAAGCCACTGAACGGGCTTAACTTAAAGCTAGCCGAAGATCTTGCCGAAGAGGTCGCGCAACGGGTCTTTTTTCCGTCCCTCCCCGGAAAGGTATTTGCGCGCTCCTTCGTGCTTGGGATCGATGCGAAGGGTGGTTCGAAACTCGGTTTCGGCGCGCGACTTGAGTCCGAAGGTCTTGTAGTAGAGACCCAACCAATAGTGGAGATCGGCGTCTTGAGGAGCCAGGCGCAGCGCCTCGATGAAGTGGCGCTCGGCGTTCTTGCGCATCACCGGATGCCGCAACATCGCCTTGGCGAGCATGCCTTGGTAGGCGGCGTCGTCCGGAACGAGCTCGACCAGCTCGAAGAGGAGCGAGATCGCGCCGTCCCAGTCCCGCACCTGGAAATGCAGTTTCACGTCCCGAAAGAGCTGCCGCACTCTCTCCTGTCGCTGTGCGAAGGAGAGCGGTCGTGGGGTGGCGGAGCTCTCCATCTCGATGGCTTCGGAAGACTCCGCCACGTTCGGTCGCGTATCGGGGGGTGCCGCGGCTTCTTCCACTTCCTGCTCGATGAGTAGGCCGAGTTGGGGCTCCACCTCGTTGGAGATGAAAGACGCTTCTTCCGGCTCGTCCTCGATGAGCGGCGGTAAGTAGGGCGTGTCAAACTCGCCGGTCTCGATCTCGATCTCGATCTCGATTTCCGGCTCCCCGCTATCTCCGGTTGGCTCGACCGCCCGCTGTGCTTCCCCGACCTGCCGCGCCTGCAGGGCGTCCTTGATCTGCTGCACGCGCTCCGTTCGGTTGAGACCGTCCTCTGGTTCGGTTTCCGCTTCGGCTTCCATTTCCGGATCCTCGCCAAGCGGGTCGCTCTCGGAAAACTCGATGTGGGGTGAGGACCATTCCGCAGCCGCCTGATTGGTGAGAGGCGGGGAGGGCGCACTCTGCTCGGACAACATTTGCTGGTATGCCCGTTCCAAACGAGCCTGGATCTGATCCACTTTGACCACCAGCGAACGTTCCTGTTCCACCAAGTGCCGCTTGATGGACCATTCTTTTCGGCGCTCTTCGTACGCCTCTTGGATCTTGGCCAGGTCGGCGTCTCGATCGACCTTGAGGAGGTCCGCCTCCGCCATCTGGCCCAGATGGTCGAATTCCATCAGGATCTCTTGGCGCGCGTTGGTGGTCTGTATCTTGGCGAACTTCTTCTCGAGATCCGACAACAAGAAGACACCGGTCTCTTCCTGCACCTTGAGAGGCTTGGGGCGAGGTCTGCCGGCAGTGTCTTCTTCGAGGAGCCCGGCGCTCAACAGACCGTAGCAGGCTCGAAGGACGCGCCCTCGATCGTGCTCCGTTCGCTCGCTGATGGACTGGATGGTGGCGCCTCGTCCTGCGGCGCGGAGCACCGATTGCTCCACCGGCTTGAGTTGATCGAGGTCGATGGTAAAGGGCGGTTGCTCGGAGACTCGCAATGAGGTGTCGAGGGGAGGGAGTCCGGCCAGGATCAGGGTCCCCTTGGTCATCCTCCGGATCCCTTCCAGCAGGATCCGATAGATCGAGAGACTGACCATGAGCTGCACGGGAATGTTGGTCGGCCGCTCGTCGAAACTGTAGATGCCGTCATGCACCTTGAACAGAGACAAGACGATCCGGTTGACCTGCAAGGCCACCTGGCGACCCAGCTCTTCCTCAGCCATGACCCCGGCCTGCACCAGCGCCTGGCCGATCTTCTTCTGGCCGGTCTTCATGAGCATGGTGGCGAGGGCCAGCTCGTGGCGGGAGATACGTCCCCGGTCGATGAGACTCTCTCCCAGGCGGTCGCCTTTCAGATTGCTGGCGGCCAGTACCACGAAACCGCGATCGAGATAGACCGTCTTGATGGTTTGGCCGAAGATGACCTGGAGATCGCCGCTGCGCTCCTCGTTGGCAATCCTCCGTACCACCTCGGCAAGGGGGATGGTGGAGAGAGGGCCCACCCAATCGAATGTACTACTGGGTCTTTCTGTCTTGCTTTCGGTCGCCATCCTGGTTCGGTTTCGAAGGCGGGGAGGTCGCCCGTTCTCGGCGCGCGTTTTGTGGCTTAACATCCTAATTATACACGATGTCTCAAGCCTGCGCGTCAAGTGCCCCGCGGCGCCGGCCCCTGGACCCTCTCCGGCCGATGGAGGAAGATGGTGAACGTGAGCTGGACACGCATGAAGCGCCGCTTGATTCTCCAGGTTCGACTCGAGGAGGAGGTGGTCGAGGTGAGGGCGGAATCGCCTCTGCTCGCCCGTTCTCCCAAGGTCGACTTGAGGCGAACGACCCAGGTGATCCGCCGGGCGGCCCTCGATCGCCGGGTCGGTGGGCTCATCCTGAGGCTCGCTCATCCCGAGGTCGGCTGGGCCAAGGCGGCCAGCCTGGCCCGGGCCATTCGGGTCTTTCGGTCCGCGGGGAAACCGGTGGTGGGATTCTTGGAAGGCGCCGGGAACCTCGACTATGCTCTGGCTTGCGCCTGCCAGATCTTGATCATGCACCCCGGAGCGACTCTGGATCTGGTCGGCTTGCAGGCGGAAGCCTTCTTCTTCAAGGACTTGCTGGACCGCATCGGTATCGAGGCCGAGCTGGACGCAATCGGCGAGTACAAGACTGCGGGAGAGCCCTTCGTGCGTCGCGAGATGTCCGCCGAGCACCGCGAGGCGCTGCGGGGAGTGCTCAGCGACCTTTCCGACCAATTGGAGAGCGCGATCGCCGAAGGACGCGCGCTGTCCACGGAGCGAGTGAGGGAGATCTTCGAAGGAGGACCCTACCTAGCGGAGGAAGCGCGGGAGCTCGGGCTGGTCGATCACGTCGACCACGAGGACGCCTGCGAGTCATGGTTCCGAGAGAAGCTCGGGATCGACGTGATCGTTCAACCGCATACCAGATATCCGGCGGGTGAGGGGTGGTTGAGGCGCGTGCTGAGCTTCCGCCGTCCGCAGGTGGCCGTTGTCTACGCGGTCGGTGTGATCGGCTCTCACGACCACCGACCGTCTCGCCCATCGCCTCGGGTGGTGAGCTCCGCTAACCTGCGCGAGGTGCTGAAGCGCGTGCGGGAGTCTCGTCGGGTGAAAGCGGTGGTGCTGCGCGTCGAGAGTCCGGGGGGCGCGGCGGTCGCTTCCGATCTCATCTGGAGGGAGATCGCGCTCACTCGCAGGGAGAAACCGGTGGTGGTCTCGATGGGAGACGTTGCGGCGTCGGGAGGGTACTACATTGCCACCGCCGCCGATGCCATTCTCGCCGAGCCCTCCACTCTCACCGGTTCGATAGGGATCCTCGGCGGGAAGGTGGTGGTGCGACGTCTGCTCGACATGCTCGGCGTGCACCGTGAGACCATTTCTCTTTCCGACCGCGCCGGGTTTCGTTCGCCGACCCGGCCCTTTAGTCCCGCCGAGCGCGAAAGGCTGCGGGACCATCTCCGCTTTTTCTATGAGAAGCTCTTCGTGCCCCGAGTGGCGGAGGGGCGCCGCCTCACCCGCGAGGAGGTTGAGGAAGTGGGGCGGGGAAGAATATGGACAGGGCGGCAGGCGAAAGAGAGAGGGTTGGTGGATGAGCTGGGAGATCTGGAGGCCGCCGTGCAGGTGGCTCGAAGCAAGGCGAACATCCCGCCGCAGCAGAAGGTGCGCGTAGTCAGCTACGTCAAGCGGCCGCGGCTCCGGGAGCTTCTCACCTGGGGACTACCCTGGCCGTCGTCGTCCGACTCCTTGGCTGGCAACCCGTTGTCCGCCCTTATCGAGCTCCTCACTCCGCTACTCAGCGAGGAAGCACTGTTCCTCATGCCCTGGATCCTTCGCATCAAGTAGCCGAAGAACCTGCGCTAGTTCCTGGGCTTGCTGCTACCTCGGTCGGGGACGTTTGTCCGACCTCGCGCCGAGCTACTGCCTCTCGAAGACTGGCTCGAGCTCTCCGTTCGCGGTCTTGCGGTAGAGCTGCTCACCGAAGACCCGGATCCGCCGACGCTGGCCGGACGCCGGCTGAAAAAATCTTTGCTTCCGGCGCTGCTCCCCTTGCTTCTTTCCGTCGCCGGACGCCGGGTTACTTCGGTGGAAGGACTCGTCGAGCCGGGACCTTCGCTGCTCCCGGTGAAGGGACTCCCTTCCCTAACTGTCGGTGAGAAGGGCCCAGTCGTTATCGGTGTTTCCGGCCCATCCCGCAGAGCACCGGGGCCGATCCGGCGGAGCGACGTGGCCACGCCGGCGCTTTCCGGTGAAGGCGGCGGGGCGGAGTTGGTGCCGCGGAGGGTTCGCACCGAGGCTCGACCGCCGGCGCTTTCTGCGCCGGGCTGGAATCTTTCGGAGGTCGATACCTCCGAGCCACGCGAACCGGAGGCCGGGCTGCCGCGAAGAACGGCCTGCCCGCCAGCCGCGGTGCTGCCCGTCGACTCTCGACTCCACAGCACGCGTCCGCGGCTGGTTGCCAGCTCTCCTCGGGTCGCGACAGAGGGGCTGGTTCGAGCCTCGAGCCCCGCCAGGCCTCCCCTCGAGACGCGCGTCATCGCTGCCGGTCCCACCACGCTGGGTCGGAACTCCCGATCCAGAATGGCTCCGGACTCGAGCACCCGTCCGTGATCTGCACTAGCTCCGATGTCCTCGACACGAAGTCTGGTGCGCTCCACGGAGCGGGAAGCGAAGTGCTCTTCTTTCACGAAGCTCCAGCCAGGTCCTGACTCATGCCGTGGCACCGCATAGCCTCCGCGGGAATGAAATGCCGAGTGGTGGTAAGCGACGACGGGACGATCGTAGTAACCGAGCGGACACCATCCGATCCAGCTTGGCCCGAAGGCCCAGGAGACCCAGGCCGGCCCCCAATAGGCTCCCGGAATCCAGTACCAACCGTAGGAGCCCTGTCCCCAGCGGCCGTAGTGGTAGGGTGCCCAGCCCCAGGGCTCGTCTGAAATCCAAGTCCACCCGAACGAAGTGTAAGACCATCTCCCGTAAGTGTAGGGGCTCCAACCGATGGACACCGTCGGGTACCAGACGTAGCCCATGGACGTGTCGTAGCGCCAGTCGCCATGGCGCTCTAGATCGCCAGCGTACACGGCGATCTCATCGGGGACGCCCTCGATGCGCTCGGTGTGCCGGTATGTCTGTTCCCGCCCATCGCTCCAGGAGGAGAACTCGTCCCAGCGAGCGGTATTGAACTCGAACGGTGACTCGGGTCGGAGGCCGGACCGAACGAAGCTTCTCTGGCCGCTGCGCACCAGGATCGAGCCCGCTTCCGAGGCCAGCTCCGCAACTCCTTCGTAGGCGGAGAGGGTTACCGCCGCCGCCTCGTCCACGTCGATGCGAAACAAGCCTTCCGAGACGGGAAAAACGGCGCCGGACGGGGTATCGACACGAAAAGTCGTTGCAGAGGCATCGGCCACGCGCAAAATGATGCTTCCGTTCCAAAGCCGAAGCAGAGTGTCCGTTCCGGCGGTTTCCCCGAAGGCAGCGAAGTCCATCTTGGTTCGTTCATCCATCCTTAGGACAGAGCCATCGGCAAAGAGGACCTCCGCCCGACCGTACGCACCCGTCCAGGCTCGATCACCCGGCATGATGGGAACGTTGGCGTCCGCCGGGGAAGGCTCGGGCTCCATGGCGCGCTGCAGTGTGACCTCTCCCTCGGAGTAGCGAATATACGCATAACTGTAGGAGCGGTCGGATTGGCCGAGAGCGGACGGTGCGAACGCAGGTACGGTGAGGGCGGCGAAAGTGAGTAAGACGAGAGCCTTGCGGGTCATGTTGTTACTCCTCCCGGTCGAGTGACTTTCTCAGCACCCTAGTCCTTCGGCAGCACTGCCGGTTTGCCAACCCCTTGGTATTGCAACGTGTATACCATGTCATCCCCGAGATGGGAAGGACTGAAAGCACTCATAAATAAGGATTAATAGGAAGGCTATCGGGACAGGACCCTGGTAGGGTCCACGCCAAGGGACACCTTGTATCCCTGGCGAGACAGGTCCAACCGCTCAATGACCTCCGCAAAAAACTTGACATGCATCCGCTCATATTCTATCCTTGGCTCTGACTAAGCCTCCACAGGGAGGATCTTCTCAGGGAGGACAGGATGAGCAAGATTATCGGCATCGACCTAGGCACCACCAACTCGGTCGTTGCCGTCATGGAGGGCGGCAACCCCGTCGTCATCACGAATCCAGAAGGAAGCCGTACGACTCCTTCGGTCGTCGCCTTCACAAAGGGAAACGAGCGTCTGGTGGGGCAGGTCGCCAAGCGACAGGCGGTGACCAATCCGGAGAACACCGTCTTTTCCATCAAGAGGTTCATGGGGCGACGCTACCAAGAGGTATCCGAAGAGATGAAGATGGTTCCCTACAAGGTGGTGGAGGTGGAGAACGGTGACGCGCGCGTCGAGATCAAGGGTCGCCACCATTCTCCTCCCGAAATCTCGGCGATGATCCTGCAGAAGATGAGGCAGGCCGCCGAGGACTACTTGGGACAAAAAGTGGAGCAGGCGGTCATCACCGTTCCCGCCTATTTCAACGATAGCCAGCGACAGGCCACCAAGGACGCCGGCAAGATCGCCGGCATCGAGGTGATGCGTATCGTCAACGAGCCCACCGCGGCAGCACTTGCCTATGGCCTGGACAAGAAGCGCGACGAGAAGATAGCCGTCTATGACTTCGGCGGAGGGACCTTCGACATCTCCATTCTGGAGGTGGGTGAAGGGGTGGTCGAGGTGAAGGCGACGAATGGTGATACGCACCTGGGGGGGGACAACGTCGATCAGAGAATCATCGATTGGATCATCGACCAGTTCGTCAAGGATCAGGGGATCGATCTGTCCAAGGATCGGATGGCGCTGCAGCGGCTCAAGGAAGCGGCGGAGAAAGCGAAGATAGAGCTCTCGTCGACCATGGAGACCGAGATCAACCTGCCCTTCATCACCGCCGACGCCACCGGACCCAAACATCTTTCTTTGAGGCTCAGTCGTTCGAAACTCGAGCAGCTCGTCGATGACCTCCTGCAAAGGACAGTGGGTCCTTGCAAGCAAGCCATGCTGGACGCAGGACTCTCTGCCAAAGAAATCGACGAGGTCGTGCTGGTGGGAGGCTCCACCCGCATGCCCAAGGTGCAGCAGATGGTGCGGGAGATTTTCGGGAAGGAGCCACACAAGGGAGTCAACCCGGACGAGGTGGTGGCGGTGGGTGCCGCCATCCAGGCAGGAGTGCTCTCGGGTGAAGTGAAAGACCTTCTGCTTCTCGACGTCACGCCTCTCTCGTTGGGAATCGAGACGCTGGGCGGAGTGTTTACCAAGCTCATCGAACGGAACACGACCATTCCCACTCGGAAGGGCGAGATCTTTTCGACGGCGTCCGACAACCAGACTCAGGTCGAGGTACATGTGCTGCAGGGTGAGAGGACGATGGCTAGCGACAATCGAACGCTCGGTCGGTTTCACCTAGTCGGGATTCCGTCGGCGCCACGAGGGGTGCCGCAGATCGAAGTCACCTTCGACATCGACGCCAATGGGATCGTGAACGTATCGGCCAAGGATCTAGCGACAGCAAAGCAGCAGGCCATCACCATCACCGCGTCGAGTGGCTTGGACCAGCCGGAAGTCGAGAAGATGCAACGGGAGGCGGAGTCTCACGCCGAGGATGATTCGCGCCGGCGGGACGAGGCGGAGGAGCGCAATCGAACCGACAGTATGGTCTACCAGACCGAGAAGATCCTCGCCGAGAACAAGGAGAAGATTCCCAAGGAGGAGTCTTCGCAGATCGAGTTCGCCATCCAAGACGCCAGGAAAGCACTGCAAGAAGGCGATGTTCAGGCGGTTCGCAACGCCCGGGAGGTTCTGGAACGGGCGAGTCACCGCCTGGCCGAGATCATGTACAAACAGGCGGGAGCCGGCGCCGCCGGCCAGCCACCCTCGGGAGCCGCCGGTGGAACGGGTGCCGCGCCCAGCGAGGAGGGCGACGTCATCGATGCTGAAGTCGTCGACTCCGACGAGAAGTAGAAAGGCTTGGCCAAAATCGACCAGGGTTAACCAGATCTAGCCGGGCGCGAGGTATCAGGACTCATGGAAAAGCGTGGTTATTACGAGCTTCTCGGGATCAAACGATCGGCTTCCCTCGTCGAAATCAGAAGGGCTTATCGAAAGCTGGCCCGCAAGTATCATCCCGAAATCAATCCGGGCGATCGCATCGCGGAGCTGCGGTATCGGCGGATCACGGAAGCCTATGAAGTATTGTTCGATCCCGAGGAGCGCGAGGTGTACGATCGTTCCGGCGCCCGGCGAACGACGGAGGCACCCGAGCCCTCCACCGGGTATGGTTTCGAGGGGTTCGACTTTTCGATGACCGGCCAGTCCGAGGCCGATGTCTTTCCAGAGATCTTCCGCCGTCCCGAGTCATCTCATCGCTCGAAGGGCGCCGTGCTGGGGGAGGACATCCAACATCGACTGAGCATCTCCTTCGAGGAGTCGCTCACGGGCTTGACCGCCTCCTTCCAAGTCCATCGGCTCATTGCCTGCGAGATGTGCGAAGGCTGGGGACATCTGCCGGCCAACCGATCGCAGACCTGTCCGGCTTGTCGAGGCCGAGGTCAGGCAACCCAGGCGCGCGGGCACATGCTGTTCACCCGGGCGTGCCCGGAGTGTGGTGGTGCGGGGAGCGTGGACCGTCAGGATTGTCCGGACTGCCAGGGTGTCGGCCGGTCGGGCAAGCAAGAGGCGGTGACGGTCGAGATACCCCCCGGTGTCGACGACGGCTCCAGGGTGGTGGTGTCTGGGCTGGGGAATGAGGGGAGGGGCGGCGGCCGGACGGGCGATCTCTATGTATTGATCCAGACCATCCCCGCCGAGCCCAATCCTTTCTTCACTCGAAAGGGCGACAATCTCTTCTGCACGGTGCCCGTCACCTTCAGTGAGGCGGCGCTGGGATGCCGTATCGAAGTGCCCACCGTGCAAGGGACCGTGAAGGTGCGCGTGCCGGCAGGCATTCAAAGCGGACAGAAACTCCGCCTTTCCGGCCGAGGTGCACCGTCGCTGAGAGGCGGAGGAAAGGGGGATCTGTTCGTTACGATTCAGGTCGTCACGCCAGCCGCCTATGACGAGCGCTCGCAGGAGCTACTTCGTGAGTTGGCGCGGCTTCACCCGGAGGACCCGCGTCGAGAAGTCTTCGCCGCGTTGCAGAAGGGTAAGGGGGTGTTGCGGTGAAACGAGCGGGCTCACCACCGCGCGAAAAGCCTCGGGGAGGTCGGGCGAAGGGTAAGGGGTACTACATGATCAGCGCGGTGGCACAGACCTACGGTATTCACCCGCAGACCTTGAGGCTCTACGAGAGGGAAGGTCTGCTGAAACCTTCCCGCACCGAAGGTAACACCCGTCTTTACTCGGAAGAGGATCTTCGTCAGCTGGAGACCATCCTCAACCTCACCCGCGATCTGGGGGTCAATCTGGCGGGAGTCGAGATCATCCTCAATATGCGCGGCAAGATGGAGCAGATGCAGGCCGAGGTAAGCGAATTCATCGAGTACGTCCGTCGCGAGATGATGAAGGAAGAAGAAGGGTGGAAGGACCGCGTCAAGAACGCCCTGGTCAAACTCCCCCCCCGCGATTTGGTCAAAGTTCCTCAGGATTCCTGAAGGACACCGGTGCCACTCTTTGCGGACAGGGGGTGTCCTGCGGCATGATCGGGGACATGCAGACCGCGCGTCGATGGCAGCGCTCATCCGCCGAGGCGGCACTCCGCAAGCTGGTAGAGTGCAATCTCCGCTTCATGTCAAGTAGTGCGCAGGCGATGCGGGGATTCCTGAATTGAACCCCACCTGCGCCCTTTGCGAGGGGACGTCTTGGAAGAGGGTGGAGCGCGAGGGGGTCGTTCGTGTCGAGCGATGCACCTGCTGGTTGGGAGATGCGGCGGGAAGCTCAATGGGACGGGCCAGGATCCCGTCTCGATACAGTGAATGCGCATTCGATGATCGAAGCGGCGGTAAGCCTTTCGAGCTGCTTCACCCCAAGTTGGCACAGGCCTGCAAAATCGGGGAAAAGTGGGCGGACCAGTTTCCAGACGTGGAAGCAGGTCTTCTCTTCAGCGGGCCTCCCGGCGTGGGTAAGACCCACCTGGCGGTGGCGGTTTGCCGACGGGTTCTCATGGAGAGGGGGATCAGAACGGGGGTTCGCTTCGCCGACTTCCGCGCCCTGCTTCGAGAAATCAAAGAATCTTACAACCCCGAGACGCCGATCACGGAGACGGGGGTTCTCCGACCGGTGCTGGAGTCGGAGCTTCTGGTCCTGGATGATTTGGGCGGGGAGAGCTCGACGCTCTGGGTCTTCGATACGCTCTTCTACATTCTGAACCACCGCTACAACGAGAAGAAGCTAACGGTCATCACCACCAACTTCTCCGATCGGACGAGGACGGGAGGGATGGGGGTAGCCTCGCCGGGTTTCGGTAAGCGCCCACCCACCGAGGAGTACACCTTGCCGGAGCGGATCACCCTGCGGCTCCGCTCTCGACTCTACGAGATGTGCCGGGATGTCCCCATGGAAGGCGATGACTATCGGATGAACATCCTGCAGGCCAATTTCAAGGGGTAGGCGCCTCCGTCCCTCGAACCGGCCCCTGGCGGGCCCCAGGAGCCCACGGAAATACGCCTTTATCACTGAAAATAAAGCCTTTTAACCGCATGGCTTGACAACCGACGCGAAATAGTGTAACAAGAAGCGCAAACTCCTAAGATTGACGCACTTGCGGCCAGGCGGGGGCCAGCTTCTGGGGTCCCTTCTGCGGCCCACGAGAGAATACATGAGGGAGCTCGAGCACCAGGATCTTCTCCTCGCAGTGTGGACGGACCCCACACCGGGCTACTACTCCGCGGCTGGATGGGATGAGTTTGGTCGTTCGACGCCGCCCGTCCAGCTCCGCATGCCGTT
>DATDRI010000125.1:0-2093 GCA_035291825.1 Vicinamibacteria bacterium
GAGCTGTTCGCCAAGCTAGCAGCGGTGGCGAAGCAGGTCGACTTCATCGTCAAGGTGACGGAGGCGCCTCACTACCGCCGTTACCTGATGCAGCAGAAAGCCAAGGAAAACCGTCAGCATGGCGGCGTCTCAACCGTTTCCCCTCGCGAAAAGGGGATGCTGCCCGCCCACATGCGTCGCGATTTCGGTCCGGGCGGCAGTATCGGGCTTGCGCCCAAAGGTGTGAACTCCGGAAACGGCCACCTCTTCATCAGCTATTGCGGTGACATCTACCCAAGCGGTTTTCTTCCTCTCGCTTGCGGCAACCTTCGCTCCGATTCCGTCACCGAGGTCTACCGCTGGCACCGGGTGTTCACGGAGCTTCGCATGCCCGATCTGCTCAAAGGTAAATGCGGTATCTGTGAGTTCCGTCACATCTGCGGAGGCTCGCGGGCTCGATCCTACGCCATGACCAATGACTATCTCGCGGAGGAGCCCTTCTGCGCCTATGAACCCCGGCCGGCGTCTCCAACACTCACCGAGGCCGCACCGCTCGGGGTCAACGGCCGCTGATATTGACCGGCGCCCGGTCTCTTCGCCCCAAGGTGACGTGTTTCTTGGAAGGAAGGAGAAAGAAAAGGGGATTGCGTCATGACGCGGGGGAACCATCAGGCTTGTCACCGAGGAGAGTGTGCCGGACATCATGCCGTATTTCGTCGAGCTCCGGGACGCCCTAAGGGAATCCCAGGACCGTGAGTGCCTCGAGCAGATATACCGAAACCTCCCTTCGCGGGATTTTTCGGCGCACGTGCTCCAACGGGCCGCTCGGCGGCTGGCGGTGCTGGAGATGAAAAACGTCTATTGGAGTGACTGGGGTCGACCGGAGCGTATTCTCGAGACGTTGTGCGGGATGGGCACGCGACCATCGTTTTCCGAGCATCTAGCTCTCTCGGCTCCTCGAGCAAACAACGTCAGTCCATTGGAAAGGAGTAGCCAAAATGACGGAAGCAGCCAAGGGAGGTCGCCGCTCCTCGCCGGGGAAGCGGGCCACCCCGAAGAAAGAGAGATCCCAGAAGATGAAGGATTCCCCGGGACAGAGGCTGGAGGAGCAGATAGCGAGGCGCGCCTATGAGCTCTACCTCGAGCGCGGAGGACAACCGGGCCGGGAGCTGGAGGATTGGCTCCAGGCGGAGCGCGAGGTTGCCGTTCGCCGATCGAGTTAGAGGTTGCTTGAGCACGCCCGCGTTCGTTTCTGACAATTGAGGGGGCTGGTCGAAATGAGCTTACGAGTTCCGCTGGCGACGCTTCCGGAAGGGGCTAAGGTTACTGAGGCGGTGACCGCCATGGTCAAGAGCGGGCAGGGGGTGATCGGGGTGCTTCGTGAAGAGCGCCTGGTCGGTGTATTCACCTACCACGACTTGGCGGAACGTGTGCTCATGGTCAAACGCGATCCGGAAAGCACTTCGATCGGGGACGTGATGACGAAAGGGATGCACACCGTCCCTGCCGACGCCTCGACGGAGTTGGCGTTTCGCAAACTAGTGGAGAAAAGCGTGGGCTATCTTCCAGTAGTGGACGATAACGGCCGCCCCCACGGCATGTTCGAGTTTCGCTCTCTTCTTTTGCACCGCCTTCGGGACGTCACCGGACAGCTGGAATCCATCATCCGCTACTTCGCCACCGACAGCATCGGCGGGGACTGAGGGAGGGCGGCGCCCACCTATCGCCCGGTTTGCAGTCATGAACGCGTACTTCCGGTGCATCGCGTTGGATTTCGACGGAACCCTGACGGAAGGCGGCCGACCGTCACCCGACGTGCTGAACGCCATAGCCGAGCTGCGGCAAAGTGGGCGAAAGGTGCTCTTGGTGACGGGACGCATGCTCCCTTCGCTGAAGAGTGTGTTCCCCGACGCAGAGCAACACTTCGACCGGAGCGTTGTCGAGAATGGCGCGGTCATCCTGAATGGCGATGACGTCCGGATTCTGTCGGCGCCCGTGCCGCTCGAGCTCGACGATGCCTTGCGCGGGCGAGGGGTGCCCGTCGAACGCGGGCAGGTGATACTTGCCTCGAAGGTTGAATACGACGCGCAGGTGATGGACGAGATCCGCCGCCT
>DATDRI010000126.1:0-3160 GCA_035291825.1 Vicinamibacteria bacterium
CAGAACCTGGTACCGATGGCACAGCCGCTTCTGCCCCTTCCAGGCTATCGCCTGCGCCTCCTTCGTCGCCTTCTCCGCTTTCTTCTGTGTCGGTTCTCATAACGTAGGGACCCGTCTGGCCTAAGTTTTGCAGAACCTTTCCCCCCTCCGAGGAGGGGTTTTTCTGAAGCATTCCCCCCCTTGGGGAGAGGTTTTGCAGAACCTTTCCCCCCCTCCCGTGACCTTTCGGCTATGACTCCTCCGGCCCAGGGGGCCAGGAGGAATGAATGGCGTTTCGCGAGGTCACGATGTTGGAAGTCATCGAAGTCGTTCGGATGTGGCTGAGCCAGCGGAGCAAAAAAGAGATTGCCCGACAGCTCGGCGTCGATGTGAAGACGGTCCGCCGATATGTGAAGGCCGCCGCGGAATGCGGCCTCACGCAGGTACAGGGTCCTTCTGCACTCACCGAGGAGTTCACGGCCTCGTTGATGGAGAAGCTTGCACCGGGAGGTGGCCGGTCCCGGGGAGTTGGCTGGAGCTTGTGCGAGAAGCATCGAGATTTCATCCGCAGCCGACTGAAGAGCGGCGTGAGACTGACCAAGATCCGTAAGCTTCTCCGGCGAGAAAAAATCTTCATCAGCTACGCAACTCTGCACCGATTCGCCGTCCAGGAGCTGGGGTTTTCCTCCCAAGCTCCCACTCTGCCGGTGATCGACGGCGAGCCAGGTCAGGAGCTGCAGTTCGATACCGGCTGGGTGGGCTCGCTCGGGCCAGACCTGCTCGGTCGCCGGCGTCGGTTCCGCGCTTTCATCTTCAGCGCCGTCCGTTCGCGCCACCGCTTCGTTTACCCAGTTTTCCAGGAAACCACGGAACAAGCGATCGAAGCCTGTGAAGCCGCCTGGGAGTTTTTCTCGGGCATCTTCCGCGTTCTGATCGTCGATAACGCCAAGGCGATTGTCGACAAAGCCGATCCCCTCGGCGCCAGGCTCAACCGCGCATTTCGTGAGTACGCCCAGGCTCGAGGGTTCTTCGTCGACACCACACGCGTGCGAGCCCCTCGCGACAAAGCGAGGGTCGAGCGCTCCGTGAGCACCGTTCGGGACGATTGTTTTGCTGGAGAACGTCTGTTCGATCTGGAGCAGGCGCGAGCCCATGCCCGTAGGTGGTGCCTCGAGGACTACGGGATGCGCCGGCACAGCACCACCCAGAGATTGCCCCTCGAGCACTTCGAGGCCGAAGAACGTCCCGTTCTTCTTGCGGTACCGACGCGCCCCTACGATGTTCCCCTGTGGTGTGACCCCAAGGTCGGCCGCGATCAGTTCGCCCAGGTCCAAAAGGCCCTGTACTCGCTCCCCTTCGACTACCGCCGAAAGCAGCTCGCGGCTCGGGCCGACCGCTCTACCGTCCGCTTCTATGACCGAAACGTGCTCGTCAAGACTCACCCGCGTGTGGCTCCAGGTCAGCGTTCCACCGACCGCAGCGACTTTCCCGAGGACAAGGCCGCCTACGCCTTTCGCGACCTCGACTTTCTCATCCGCAAAGCCTCCGCCCACGGCACCGCCATCGGCGAGTTCGCGCGCCGGTTACTCCAAACCGAGCTTCCCTGGACCCGTATGCGCCAGGTCTACTCTTTGCTTGGAGTCGTCCAGCGTTTCGGCAAGGACCGCGTCAATCAAGCCTGCAGCGTCGCTCTCGAGGCCGATATGCTCGATGTCCGAAAGCTTCGGCGTCTACTCGATCTCGCCGTCATCGCTCCCTCGGACTCTCCGTCTTCGCCTCGGGTGGTCCCCTTAGCCCGCTACCTCAGACCCCCTCAGCAATACGCTCTGCCTCTCGCAACGAAACCCCTGTCCCAAAAAGGAGAATCACAATGACCGAACCCATTGAACCCGACCTCAGAACCGTGCTTCGCCGACTCAAGCTCTCTCGCATGCTCGATACCCTGCCTGAAAGGCTCGTCCTCGCACGACAGCAAAAAACCCCGCACCAGGACTTCCTCCTTCTCGTGCTCTCCGACGAGTGCCAGCGTCGCGAGGGTCTCTCCACCACTCTGCGCGCCCAGAAGGCTCGGCTCGAGCCCAACTCTCGACTCGAAAACTGGGACCCGACCGCTCAAGTTCACTTCGACCAGGCCCTGCTCAGTGAGCTCGCCTCCCTTCGATTCATCGAATCCCATCACCACGTCGCCATCGTGGGCCATGTCGGCGTCGGAAAAACCTTCCTCGCTCACGCTCTCGGGCACCTCGCTTGCCGCCGAGGCTACTCCGTGCTCGCCCTTCGCGCCGACCGCATGCTCAAGTCTCTCAAGCACGCTCGTCTCACCCAGACCTTCGAACAGGAGTTCCGGAAGCTTCTCGCTCCGTCTCTGCTCATCATCGATGACTTCGGACTCGACGTCATGGATGCTCATGAGAGTCGCGATGCCTACGAGATCTTCCTCGAGAGGCACCACTCCGGCTCCATGATCCTCACTTCGAATCGCGGGCCCGACGAGTGGCTCGCGACTTTCTCCGACCCCGTTCGAGCACAGAGCGCGATCGACCGATTCACTTCCAACTGCTATGACCTCGTCATCGAGGGCGAGTCCTACCGCTCTCGGCTCAAACCCACTCTTCACGCTCCCGCGGAGCTGCTTCCCTCATGAACCACCCTCTGGCTTGCCCCAGGACGCGTCCTCTCGAGGGGGGTGGCTACTGGACCCCTACCCAAAAATCATCACTTACAGCCAGCTCGACCAAAAGACGGGCTATGGAAGCTGCCGGACCTGACGGGTCTGTGGACTCACTTCGAAGCAGCCCTCTGGGGAACGAGCCCACAGCCCCTTGGAAAACCTTCGGTTTCCCACAGGTCCTTGGACGCGCTTCGAAGAAGCCCACGGGGGACACGCGCCCACAAGCTTCCACAGCCCACTTCCTCCTGAAAAGTTGAAAGGAGAAATCGATCGAGAGGATACTCAGTCGTTACCGTTGCCTTCGGTAGCATGGAATATCGTCACGTGAGGATCGGGGGGGAAAGGTTCTGCAAAGGCCGGGTCCCATGCCAGTGAAACCCGACACGGAACGCCCGCGGGGAGTGGGCTTCAATGGGGCCGCGCTCTGGTGAGCGCGGAAACTCATCGATGGCGAGCTGTCCGGCACCGGCTACGTGCGGCTTCAATGGGGCCGCGCTCTGGTGAGCGCGG
>DATDRI010000127.1:0-1777 GCA_035291825.1 Vicinamibacteria bacterium
GGGCGGATACCATGGCGAGGCCAAAGGCCGCAGTGAGGTCCTGAGTCCAGGTCTCCGGCCACCAGGGCATCATGTTGGCCGCCTGGGCTTTATCGGAAAAAAATACCGCCAATATGAGACCGCCCAGGGCGAGCACTTTGGCGGTGGTGAAGATGTTCATCACCCAGCCGCCCCACTGAACCCCGCGCACGTTGATGACCGTCACCACGGCGATAACCAGGATGGCGACAAGCTTGTTCCAATTGAAGGTGATCTCCAGGGGCTCACCGAAGAGGCGCCAAGAAAAATGGAAGAAGGCATGTTCCGGACCGAGAGCGGGAAAGAAATATTCCAAGTAGGTCGCGAACCCGATGGTGATAGCGGCGAGCGAGCCCGCCTTGTTGATGAAGAAGTCGTTCCAGCTGAACAGAAATCCCCAGACGCGGCCGTAAGACTGCCGGAGATAAGCGTAAGGCCCTCCTGCCTCGGGGAGAACCGAGCTGAGCTCCGCAAGCGAAAGGGCACCGAAGAGAGTGAGAAGCCCCGCTACAGTCCAGACCAACAAAATGGGCCCCATGGCCTGGAGCCGGCCGGCGATGGTGGCGGGAACGATGAATATCCCGGAGCCGATGATGACGCCCATGTGGATCGCGATGGCCTCTTTGAGTCCGAGGGCGCGAAGAAGCTTGGGTGAGGAGCTCTCCGATCCATCGAGGCTGTCGGAGCGAAGAGAGTCTCTCGAAGCGAAGGTGTCCACCGGTGTTACGGGTTTCAGGTCGTGGCGGAAATGTGAAGGCTCATCCGGCGGTCAAGGCTCCGGCTTGAAAGTCCAGGTACCCTGGACCACTAGGGAAGTGTCTCGGTAGCCGCCGGAGTTGAGGTCGAAGGGCGCGCACGTCCAACGGCCACTTCCACGGCCGTCTTCGGTCACCGTGCCGTTGAAGCGGGCCAGGTTTTGCCAGAACCGGCCTTCGGCATCGACGTTCACCGGGATCAGGAGCTCGACCCGACCGAGAGTATGGAGCCGCGCCTCCACGTCGCCGAAGACTTGGGCAAAGAAGGAGAAGCCCGAGCCGTTTTTCGCGAGGACTGCCCTCGCCACCTCGCCGCCGTGAACCCCGGTGTACTCCACGAGCTCCGGTGAGCGCGCGACTTCCGTTCTCAGCTCGAATATGAGATCGAGAGAGCAGCTAGCCGTGCGTTGGTTGGCGTTGCTGCCTGAGGCGGTTCCGGTTAACCGGAAGCGCGAGGGAAGGTTGGTTGTGGTTGGGCCTTGTGGCTGGACCGGCCCGTTATTGTCGCACCCGGCCGCGAGGAAGAGGGGGGCGAGCAAAACAAGGACGAGCGGACCCGCGGTCGGAAGAAGATAGCTTCGACCACTCAGAGAAAGCAGTATGGAGCGCCGGAATGTCTTTTCATCGCGCCAGTATGGCGATAGGAAAGGGCTGACCGGAACGGGGTTCATAAAAGGGCAGTATACACTCTTTAGCTGCTGTTCCGGCGCCGGCTTGAAAGCTGGGGACCCATCGGGCCAAGATATCTGCCCGTGCGCTCCACTACGCGTCACCGCCAGCCTCCCTTGGTAGCAACGGGCCTGGAGCGTCTGTTCGATGCCCATATCGTCTGCATCCGAAGGAAACGTCTAGGCCTCATCGCCAACCAGAGCAGCGTCGATTCCTCGCTACGCCACGCCGTCGACCGCCTGCGAGAATCCACGGAAGGCGAGCTGGTGGTGCTCTTCGGGCCGGAGCACGGGATCGCCGGTCATACCCAGGATCAGATCGAGATCGCCGACGGC
>DATDRI010000128.1:0-1804 GCA_035291825.1 Vicinamibacteria bacterium
CGTGATGGCAGAGGCCAACTAGGTGGGGATGGAACTCGGTGAACCAATGAGCGGGCGTGATGTTGTGGTAGATCAAGAGCAGTGGGTCCGGTAGATGATAGGCGTAGGTGGAGACGCCGGCTCCAATCGAAAAGTGCAGTATGAGAACGTTGTCTGTGCTCGAGACCGTACGGTAATCCCAGAGCTTGTGCGCCAGGCCCGACATTTCCGGATGAACCGCTTCCGCAAAGATCTCCGACTGGTGTCCCCGGCTCCTCAGGATGGTCTGGATGCGGAGAGCCTCATTACCGATGGCGTCGCCGTAGCTAAGCGCCGAAAGCATTTGGTGAACTCTCACGGCGAAAGAACTCCTCAACTTGTCCGTTGGCGCCAGCGGTCGAAGAACCCTGGCGGTGCGGGAGCTCTTACCGCGGAGGCCGCGCGATCTTCGTTCATCAGCATTTCCAACAGGCGATTGTACTTTTCCTCGATCACTTCCCAACGATAATGATCGTGGTAGAAGCGCTGGCCGTTCCTCCCTAGCCCCTCGCAGAGGGACCGATCTTCTTCGAGCAGTGCGACCGCCTCGCGGAACTCATAGTAGCTCGTATAGTAGAGCCCGGCATTCGACCGGCGGCATTGCCCACGTAACACGTCGCAGAGTCCGTTCGCCAGTACTGGTTTGGCAAGCGACCAAGCTTCCAAGGTCACCATAGAGAGGCTTTCGAGCTCGGAAGGCATGATAAGAAATTCCGCCCCCGCCAGAGCCGACCACTTTTCCTCTTCGGACAGGAAGCCGGCGTAATAGATTGCCGGATGATCGAGTATCTCCATCGTCTTGCCGCCCACCAGAACCAGCCGCAGCGCCGAGCCCGTCTCTTCTTTGTATCGACGAAAAAAATGGAAGAGCTGCCGGCAGCCTTTGTTCTCGTCGACGCGACCGATGAATATGGCATAGCGATCCTGAATGGCGTGTCGTCTGAGGAACACCTCCGGTGAGGGACGGCTCGGGACTTCCGCACCCACCCCCACCACCTCGCCTTTCAATTCCTGGCTCTCCGCCACCGACCAGATCATCTGCCTCTCTTCGATGGAGTTGAAAACTATGGCCCGTGGCAACAGAAAGAACGGCTTGAATATCTTGAGCTGGACGACTTCGTCCTTCTCTGCGGTGGGTACGAGGAGAGCCCGATCGGCGAGCGCGCCCACTCCATGATAGCTGTGGTAATAGCGATAGCTGAAGAAAATGAAGTAGTCGTACCGGTCCCGGTTCTTGCGCAGATAGCGGACGAGCCGTGGCGAATAGGGTCCCTGTTCCTCGAGCCACCGCAGCTCGTCTTGCTCGCGGTGAGGAGCTCTAAAGACCTCTTGCGAGATGCGCCCGAAGCGCTCGGTGTCGCGAGGCCGCTTGACCCTGAAACGCCGCACCGGGATGCCGTTGACGACGGAAAGGTCGGCGGGGAGCTCGTTGTGCCAGGTGATGTAGTCCTTGGCGCAGGAAGTTAGCACCTCGACCCGATGGTGCTTGGCGAGATGCTCGGCCACCAATCGGCAGTGGTACTCGGCTCCCCCGTTTACTTCCTCGCCATAGCGCTGTACGACGAAAGCGAGGCGGAGAGGTGGAAAAGTTTTCTTTTCCCCAGCCACCGCGCTTGCTCCAATCCATCGCTCGGTTCTCGGGTTACTCATGCGAAGCGATCAACCAGACTTCTCGCCACCGCTGTTCCCCCCGTTGGGCTTGCGCTCGGCCTGTCGCTTCTCGTCGTTTTCGCGGCCTCCCCGCCGTCGACGCCAGGGGCGCCTACCCGACCGCGCCCGTCGGCGC
>DATDRI010000129.1:0-2109 GCA_035291825.1 Vicinamibacteria bacterium
CGACTGTTGAGCCAGCCGCGCTATCAGGGGAAGGCTGGTCATGATACGGGTTTGGGTCGCCAGGTTGTCTCCGGGAGAGTAAGTGAACACCTGAAGCATGAATCCGGCGAGTGTGTTGGACTGAGAGATCTTCACGCTCGAGGAAGCACTGAAGCTCGTCGACGGAGTAGGAGTCACGAGATAGGTAAGGGCACCAAGGAGCAATGTGGGGGCAATCAAGTAGAACCGATGCTTTCGGAGGATCCGTAGGTAGTCGCGAAGATTCAGCTCGGGTTGGCTCATTCTTTATCCCTGCTTCTAATTGGTGCCGGCGGCGTTGCTAATCAGGAGCGTCGTATAGATGGCGGAGAGGGGAAGAGCGAAGGCGTGCATCACGTCGGTGAAAGACGCCAGTTTCCGACGTCCGACGAAGATCATGTCCCCGTCTTGCACCAGGAAATTCTGCGACAGATCTCCCTTCTGCAAAGCTTCCCAGTTGGAGGTGAGGAGGACCGGTTTATCCAGGCCTCCGCGCACCACCACTACTCCGCTCTTGTGAGCATCCTTGGTCAATCCTCCAGCGCGGGCAACCGCTTCCGACAGAGGAATGTTATCGCTCACTTCCAAGAGCCCGGCCTCGCCGACTTCCCCGAAGATCATGATCTTGCGGCTACTGGTCGACAGCGCCGGTACCAAGACGAGATCGCCGGCGTCCAATACCGGGTTCTGTGATGGGTCGTTCTGAAATATGGCGCGGGAAAGGTTGTAGACTTGACTCTCCCCACCACGCATGATTTGCGTGCGACTAAGATCGGCTTCGTCGGTAAGACCGCCGTGCTCGGTAATGAAGTCCACCAACCGGACGCGACCCGGCAGAGGATAGCGACCGGGTCCGGTCTCCTCCCTACCCGTGTTCCGAACCTCACCCATGACGGTGACCAGCCTTGCTACTTTCTTCGTCACGATGACTTCCGCGACAGGCTCCCGATAGGAACTGCGAAGACGTTCGACGATCTGGTCGCGCAGCTCGAGAGCGCTCCGATCGCCCGCTTCCAGACTGGCGAGTCCCACAAAGGGCAGGAAGACGTTTCCGTCCGCTTGTACGACGACCTGGTACTCCCTCGCTTCCAAGCCCGTCCAGATACGAATGCGAAGCTCGTCGTCCGCCCCGATTCGATACTCCGCTATGCCGCGCGAGGTCGTGAAGGCTTGGTTGCCGTCCTCCTGAGAGGCCAAGGCGAACCCTGCCGGAGTGGAGATCGCTGCCCAGGTCATCCACGCTGCCAGTGTTCTCTTGGGAACCGCTATCGACCAGGGCATCGTTATCCTCCCTCCGTGCAAATTAGTTCCTCACCGCGATCGCGGTAGCTGTTCTTCGTGGAGTGGTTTGCTGACGAATAAGAAGGGGCTTTCCGCCAAGTCCACTGCCTTCGGTGAGCCCAACCGCTCCGATCGAGCGTTCCACAGCAGTTCTACCGTGGGTCGCATCAAGTTTTTTCGATTCGTTGCCCGAACCCGCCCAATCTCACCGGTGTTGAGCTGGACGTAACTCCCCAACGGGTAGACGGTGAGCGCATGCATGAGGGCTTTGATGTAGCGTGGATTGAAGTGGTCACCCCGCATTTCTATAAGCTCTTGCAAGGCTTCGTAGGGTATGAAGGTCTTGCGGTAGGTTCGAGCATGCGTGCAGGCCTCGTGCACGTCGGCAACACCGACGATCTTGGCGAGCTCGTCGATTTGTTCGCCGCGCAGACCACGGGGGTACCCTTGTCCCGTTTCCCTCTCGTGCTCCTGATATGCGATGTCGGCGATGTCGTGGTATTCGGCTCCGGCGCGTCTCAGAATCTCGCGCGTATAGCCGGGGTGCTCGGTAATGAGGCGGAACTCATCGCGGCTGAACCGACGCGGAGCATAAAGGAGAGACGTTGGAATCTTTGCCATTCCGAGATCATGCACCAAACCCAGGAAGGCGAAGCGCTCGAGCGTTGGCTGGGGGAGCTCCAACTCGCGGGCAATGGCCAGGCCAAGAATGGCCACGTTCACGTGGTGTGCGGCGAGGTCGTTCGCCTGGCGTGGGCCGAGGGCGAGTGCCACCATTGTTTCGGAGCCCTTCATCGATTCGACAAGGGG
>DATDRI010000130.1:0-1672 GCA_035291825.1 Vicinamibacteria bacterium
ACCTCAGTCGCCCTTTGTCGGTCCTGAGGTTGGCCTGGCCATGAACTCTCATCGACCGCCAGAGATTCAGTTTGAGCCGCTAGCCCCAATACCGTTCACTTAACTACACACACAGCGGCAGACGGCCACTTCGTGGGCTGAGGCCAGTTCTCGTGCTTCTTCCGTTTCGGTGGGTAGCTGAGGACGGCGCGTTTGAGCACCCGTGGGTTGGACCGCAGGCGCCGGGGGTTTCGTTCCTCGAGCACCTCCTCGATGGCTTCGGACAGCAGGACGGGCCAGCTACCGGGGGGAAAAACTCTCGGGCCTCGAGATCTTCCGTCGCAGGGCGCGAAGGCCGCCAGTGAAGGACAGGCGATCTGGATCGATGTCCTCCTCAAGGGATGCCTGATGGAGGAGGCAGCGAATCGCGTAATGGACGATGGCAAACCCGTAGAGCTCTTGGAGGACTCCATCTGGTTTCCTACTGCGCAGGACGACGTTGGGCCGGCCCTGGTAGATCTTGATCTCTTTGATGCTGATCTCCACCTCCCAACGTTCGTGGTAGAGGGCCGCGAGCTCGTCTGCCGGGGCGTGATCCGGATCGAGGATGGTGGTCACCAGGCGGTAGAGAGGTTCCGCAGAGGGCCGGCCGGGGTCGTCGAGCTGGTAGTCGATCACGCGCACAGGAACACCCGGATGTTCCTTTCTCCGCTGTCGGTCCGAAGGAAGGACGCGGCTGAGGTAGGAACCATCCGGCAAGGTCTCCTCCGCGGGAAGGATTGCGTTCTTCTTCATCCGCCACAGCAGGTCCGCACCACTCCGCCGCGCCTCCTCCCACAGGTCGAATCCATAGAAGTAGCGGTCGCACAAGCAGAGCATTCCTGGGGAGAGCCTCTGAAACAGGGGACGAGCCAGGGGCTTCTCTCCTGTTTCATAGGGCCCCGCCTCCAGCCCAACCACCGCCCGGGTCCCGGCCTCCCCCAACGCCACCCACCGCAGCCTCGGATAGGCGCTCTTCTCCCCACGACTCGCGCGGGGTCGGCCGAAATGCTCGTCGTTCGCTGGTGTGTCCGGCACTTCCAAGGTGCTTCCGTCCAGACTCATCAGCCGCCAGCGCCGATACCACGCTCCGGGCGTCGACGGCGTGGCCATTGGCAGAGCCGTCTCTTCGAACAGTCGTCGCAACGGCGCACTCCCCACCCGTTCCCGTGCCTTCGAAAAGGCCGACTTCTGCGGCACCACGATGGGGAGCGACGGATCCAGCGAGCGAAGCCCTTCCACCAAGAGGCGATAGAGCTCCCGGTAGCCTTCCGAGGCGTAGAGGGCCATCGCCAGCACGTAGTAGACGACCAGACGCGACGGCAGCAGCCGCGTGCGTTGCTCGATCCGGTCCGTCTCCTCCAGGATCGTGTCGATCGTGGCGGGAGGACAGAAGGCCGCCAAGAATCCCAAACCGATCAGGTCCGGGACCGTGAGGTCGCGCTGCTCCTTGGGTGGACGACCGCGTCGCGCCATACCAGCTTGCCTCCGTTGCCCGGAAGCTACTGGCGTAGCGGGCGCCTGTCAATACTAAGTGAACGGTATTGCTCCTAGTGTGGACCAAGGCTGAGGGGGAGTGGTTCGTCAAGGTACTCTCATTCAGCGGCGACTCCCCTCCGCAAGGGTGAATGGTAGTAGGTCGCATTGGCGTCCA
>DATDRI010000131.1:0-5013 GCA_035291825.1 Vicinamibacteria bacterium
CAAGCTCATCATTGAAGAAGCACCCGGGGAGGAAGCCGTCTCCCTGGATGTCGTCTTCGTGGGAGGTGGCCCGGCCGGGTTGGCGGGAGCCATCGAGCTGGCGCGCCTGGCCAAGAAAGACGGAACCGATCTCGAGATCGGAATCATGGAGAAGGCGGAGCGTCTGGGCGATCATTGTTTGTCAGGCGCGGTCGTCAACCCGGTGGCCTTTCGCGAGCTTTTTCCGGAGCTCGAGGACAAGGATTTTCCTTTTCGCTCTCCGGTCGGCAAGGAGCGCATCTACTTGCTGACCCGCCGCTCTCAGATCCGCCTGCCCACGCCACCCACCATGCGCAATCACGGCTACTACCTGGCATCCATCTGCGAGATCACGCGCTGGCTGGGTGAGAAAGCCGAAAAGCTGGGCGTCAACGTCTTCACCGGTTTTCCGGTCGACTCACTCCTGGTGGACGGCAAGAGGGTGCGCGGCGTCCGCACCACCGCGGGCGGTCTCAACAAAGAGGGACAACCGGGCGGCGCCTACGTCCCTCCCACCGACGTCGCCGCCGGAATAACGGTGCTCGCGGAAGGAACACGCGGCCCCCTCACGCAGGCTTATCTGAAATGGCAAGACATCGCATCACCGAACCCGCAGATCTTCGCCTTAGGAGTGAAGGAGCTCTGGGAGGTTAAGCGTCCCCTGGACGCGGTGGTACACACCCTGGGCTGGCCGCTACCCCGTGACGCTTTCGGGGGAAGCTTCTTCTATCCCATGGCTGGAAATCTGGCCGCCCTCGGCATGGTGGTGGGACTCGACTATCGCCAGCACTCGCTGGACGTCCACCAGCTCCTACAAACGGTGAAGACTCACCCGCTTTTCCGGCCTCATCTCGAGGGCGGCGAGATGCTGGAGTGGGGTGCCAAGACCATTCCCGAGGGAGGGTACTACTCCCTTCCGGAACGTTGTCACGGGGATGGCCTCTTGATCAGCGGAGACGCAGCCGGTTTCGTCGACGTCCCGTCCTTGAAAGGCATTCACTATGCCATGATGTCGGGAATCCTGGCGGCACGCACGATCTTCGCCGCCTTGAAGGCCGGCGACACCTCGCCGTCCCGACTCGCCGACTACGACGCTACTCTCAAAGAGAGTTTCATCCACCGAGACCTCTACCGCACCCGGAACATGCGCCTCGCTTTCAAGTCGGGCTTCTACTCGGCGGGCATCCAGGCGGGGCTCATGACGCTCACCGGAGGCGCCTTTCCCGGCGGCAAGATCGATGTCGAAGAGGACGCCGCTGAGACACGCCGGATCGCACCCGGGCGGGAGTTGAACGCCGATGGCAGGCTCACCTTCTCCAAGCTGGACGGCGTTTTCCGCTCCGGCAACAACACGCGCGACGACATCCCCTCCCATCTGCGCCTGGGCGCGGACATCCCCCCGGAGGTCGCCGAGTTCTATCAACACATGTGCCCCGCCGCGGCCTACGAGTGCCGAGAGGGCAAGCTGGTCGTCAATCCGTCCAACTGCGTCGACTGCAAGACGACCGACGTCCTGGGCCCCCGTTGGACGCCGCGCGAAGGCGGCGCCGGAACCAAGTACAAACGGATGTAGAGGCGAGCCCCTATTCCCATCGGATCTGCGATGTTGGGTCGATCGAAGTATCGTATTGCACATATAGTATCGATTGGAGGAAGCGCTATGGCAACGGTTACGGTTTCACCAAAGTATCAGGTGGTGATACCTCGAGAGATCCGCGAATCCTTGGGGCTCAAACCCGGGGAGAAGTTTCAGGTCTTCGAGTTCGAGGGCAGGATAGAGCTCGTTCCCGTCAAAGATCTCAAGAAAATGCGCGGCTTCCTCAAAGGAATCGACTCGACTGTTCCCAGGGACGAAGATCGCCTGTGAACCCCAGTGTCGAACCGGCTGGCCTTCGGCTTCCAAAAGAGTTAAACTAAGGCAATTCCAGGTCCCATCGGAGTCGACCGTGTCTTCGCGCTCGCAGTTTCGATTCGAGGCAAGAGTGCCGATACCCGTGCTGGTGCACTCTGCCGGCCACTGGCGTGCCGGCCAGGTGTGCAACCTGAGCCCCCGAGGCGCCTTCATCACACTCGGCGCCGACATCTGGGTGGGCGAGGAGATCGAAGTGATCCTGGGCCTGCCCGCCGACCTGGGAGGCCGTATGAAACTCCGCGCCCTCACGGTATGGCGAACCATCTGCGAGCAGCCGGGGCGTTCCAGCGTGACGCCAGGATACGGTCTGTTGTTTCAACCGCAGTCCGATCTCGACTCCGCCCTGTCTCAGGTCATCGATCGTTTGTCGGATAGCGGCCTGTTGCTGGATACCGAGAAAGACCCCAGGGAACCCGATCATGCGAGCCGATGAGCAGTGAAGCCATCGTCTTCTCGGACGTGCACTTCGGCGACCCACGTTCTCTCCTTCATAACTCCTCGCACTTCGAAAAACTCCTTCACCTCGCGCGCCAGCACCGACCGATCCGTCGCGTGGTGCTCCTCGGCGACATTCTCGATCTTCAAATCGGCAACTGGTCGATGGCCATCGAAGGCATTCTCCAAGGAGTCGGCGGCCGGCGCTCGGTGGGCTTCCGCCGTTTCCTGAACGAGTTGGTGGCGGAGGTCGGAGCCAAGCATGTCCACTTCGTTCCCGGCAATCACGACTATCGTGTCTTCGACTACCTATCCGTCGATCGGTACTTGATGGCCAGGCTCGCCACCGGAAAGCGTCTCCATGGTACGCTCAGCTTCTATCGGCACTTCCGAAAACCGTTCCTGCGCGGGATCCTGGCGACCACCGAGGTCCCCTTCGAAGTCACCTATCCCCACCTCGAGCTCCGCCTGGGCGACCATCGGCTGGTTCTGGGCCACGGACACTACCTGGACGCCAGCCAGGGATTGGGGGTGGACGCCCACCGGGCCTTCCGCAACGTGCACGCCAGAGACACCAAAGCGGTGGCGAAAGCCCGCCAGAACTTCTTTCGAAGAGTGGGGCTCTACCAGAGCATCGTCGACGGCGGAGCAGTGAACTACCAGGTCCGGCAGGGCGTTTACCGTCGGGCGGTGGGAGCGGTGCAAGCGGTGACGAAGCTCGGCGACCTCACCCGAGGAAAGGCTCGGGGGCGGGCCATCGACCACGGCCTGAAACAGAACATCCTCGCCTACATCCGCTTCTGTTGCCGAGGTCGAAAGGTGGATGGGTTCGTCTTCGGCCACACACACCGAGCCGGGGAGACCACTATCTCGCGTCCTCCCGAGCAGCCGCTGCGCGTCTGGAACTGCGGCACCTTCCTTCAGGAAAAGGGTGCCAAGAGCCGGGTGGGGAGTTTTCTGCTGCTGCAGTCGAAGAAGGGTGCGCCGTTACAGGAGTTGGTGCGAACGCTATGGATCGACTAGCTACTTGACGCGGGCGGCGAGGAAGTCGATGAGGTCGATCTTGGCGACGATGCCGGTGACCTCTCGACCGTCCAGCACGACTGCCACGTGGCCGCGGGCGAAAATCTCCGCCAGCGCCTCGAGCGACGTCCGGGGCCCGACGACTTCCATGTGCTCGGTGGAAACGAGCGCGGCGATAGTCTCGTCTTTCTGATGCGGTGCTTCGTGCACCATGTGATTCAAGAGGTCGACCTCGGTGATCATTCCCACTAGGTCTCCCTTGTCTACCACCGGAACCTGGGAGATGTTGTGCTTCTTCATGGTGCGAATGACGTCCATCATCCGCTCCTGCGAGGAGACGGTAATGACCTCGTTCACGCGCTTCGCCCCCAGGATGTCTTGCACCGTTCCCTCGACGAGATCCGACTTCAGGAATCGGTTCTGTCGCATCCAGTCGTCGTTCAGAAACTTGGAGAGATACCGCGAGCCGGAGTCGGGGAGCACGACCACCACCACCTTCCCTTCCGGCAGATCCTTGGCGTAGCGAAGAGCCGCTGCGACCGCGGTTCCCGACGAACCACCCACGAAAAAGGCCTCCTCTTTTACCAAACGGCGGGCCATGAGAAACGACTCTTGATCGCTCACCTGAATGACGTCGTCCACCACCTCGAAGTTCATGGTGGAAGGAAGGAAGTCTTCCCCAATGCCTTCGATCTTGTAAGTATGGGCCGCGCCCAGTCTCCCGGTCTTGAAGTACTCGTAATAGAGCGAGCCGACCGGATCCGCCCCGATGACCTGAATGGCCGGATTCTTCTCCTTCAGGAACTTGCCGGTGCCGCTGATCGTTCCACCGGTACCCATGCCTACCACCAGCGCGTCGATCTTCCCTCCGGTTTGAGCCCAGATCTCCGGGCCGGTGGTCCGGTAGTGAACCTGCGGATTGACCGGATTATGGTACTGGTTTGCGTAGACGGCGTTGGGTGTCTCGTCGGCGAGCTTGCGGGAGACCGAATAGTAGCTCCGCGGGTCCTCCGGCGCCACCGCGGTCGGGGTAATGACGACGCGAGCCCCGAAGGATTGAAGCAACCGGATCTTCTCGTCGCTCATCTTGTCGGGCATGACGAAGACACACTTGTATCCCTTGATGGCGGCGGCCAGTGCCAACCCCACGCCGGTGTTGCCCGAGGTGGCCTCCACGATGGTGCCTCCCGGCCGTAGGTCGCCTCGCCGCTCCGCCTCCTCGATGATCGCCATGCCGATGCGGTCCTTGACCGAGCCTCCGGGGTTCATGAACTCTGCCTTGCCCAGCAAGGTGGCCTGGAGGCCGCGAGCGACCGAGTTCAATCGAACCAGGGGCGTGTTCCCGATGGTCGCCAGGATGTTCTGGCAGATTTCTCGACGCACCGGCGGAGAGTCAGTTGTGACGGGGGTTTTCGTTTTTGTGCTCAATGTCGTACCGGTTGGCTTTCTCCCATGATAGGGCCAGCCCCAGGGGAAGTCAACGAACCTTCCCCTCGTACCCCTCGTGCCGCTGCAGTATCGGCTTGCCTTTCTATATAATCCACGGCGACGCATGAAGTATCCCGTGATTTTCGAGGCCAAGCGGCCGATGCTGAAGAGCCCCGACCTGATCTATCCAGGCCCGG
>DATDRI010000132.1:0-2420 GCA_035291825.1 Vicinamibacteria bacterium
TTGCGCCACAAGGGCTCGAAAAGATGCGCCAAGTCCTCTTTCGTCAGATCGTGGGTCGTGTTCCCGATCTCCAGAAGGGCTCGACCGTTCTCGCTGCGAGAGTGGCAGCGGATCTCCCCCCTCTTGGGGGCATAGCTCACCGCATTCGACAGGAGATTCGTCAAGACCCGAGAGAGCAAAGCGGCGTCGGAATGGATCCAAACCGAGTCGGGCCGCTCGAAGAAGTAAGCTATCTGTTTTCGCTCGGCGTCCTCCCGCTGAGCGCGCCAGCATTCCTCCAGAACCTGTACTAGATCCACGCGCTCCAGGACCGGAGTCTCGAGCCCGGCCTCGGTGCGGGAGATGGCTAGAAGCGTCGTCACCAGATGCTCCATCTGCTGAGCAATGGCCAGCACCGCCTGAAGGTACTCGTCGCCGTTCGGTTTCTGCTCCAGCTCGACCTCCGCCATGACCCGCAGCTCGGCGAGCGGCGTTCGTAGCTCGTGAGCGATATCCGCGGTGACCCTGCGCTCTCGCTCGAACGCCTCCCGAAGGCGTTGCAGTAGATCGTTCAGCCGCTCCGAAATGGGAAGTAGCTCTCGGGGAAGTCTCGCTCCGTCGAAGCGATGACTCAGGTTGTCCGGTCTGAGGCTCGAGATCTCCTCGGCGATACCATTCAGTGCCAGTAGTCCATGCCCGGTGGCCCAGCGAACGATCAAGACCGTTCCCAAAGGAAGGATCAGGCCAAAGACGAAAAAGCTCTGCAGGAGCGTGGACTTTGCCTGGTCGAGAGAGCTCCGAGAGCGAGCGACCATCATATCCACCTGGTAATCAACGCCGGAAAGGCGTTGCTGTGTTCGGCGCCCCTCAACCCGAGGCCAGAAGCGAAGAACGACCGCACGCCCCGGCTCGCCGTTCGGTAGCAGAACGTCGACGAACGTCGGCTGGTCGGAGGCGTGCTCGGGACGCGGCAGATCCGCGCCGCCCAGAGACGGGGACCGCTCCAGGGTCCTGCCACTCCGGTCCCAGGCCTGATAGTAGCCAGGGTCATTGCGCAAGGGCTCGAACTCCGGCAAGCGCAACTGTTCGAAGTCGAAATCGAACTCGTCTTTCTCTCTTTCCGTCATCCGTGTAAAGGTCGAGAGCTGTTGTGACAAAGAGTCGTCGAAATGTTTTACCAGGACGCGCTCCGCATAGAAGTAGAAAACCAGCGTGAGGATGGCGTAGAAGCTCAGCATTCCGACCAGCAAAGTAACCAGAAGTTTCCGGCGGATGGAGCTCACGACTCGCCCCCACCCAGTACGTATCCCATGCCCCGACGGGTCGTGATCAAGGAAGGCTCACCCAGCCGGTCGATCTTCCTGCGCAGCCGACAGATCCCCGCGTCCACGACGTTGCTCATCGGCTCCACGCGATCGTCATAGATGTGCTGCTCGATCTCGCGGCGAGAGATCACCTGGCCTTTCCGAGCGGCGAGGTATTCGAGGAGAGCGTACTCGCGGGGCTGGAGCTCGAGCAACGTGCCCGCTCTCTGTACGGTTCGACCGGCGGTGTTGATGACCATGGAGTCGACCGTAATCTGAGGCGAGATCTGATCATAGCGTCGGCGTAGAAGGACCTGAACCCGGGCCAGAAGCTCCCGCAGTGCGAAGGGCTTCACCAGATAGTCGTCCGCGCCTTCCTGCAACCCGTATACGCGATCCTCGACGGTATCTCTGGCAGTGAGAAGGAGGACTCGGGCTCGTCCTTTTTCGTTTCGCAAACGGCGAAGCACGCTGATGCCGTCCAGCTTCGGAAGCATCAAGTCGAGCACGATGACGTCGTAGTCGTTGACCTCCGCTAGGTGTAGGCCTTCCTCGCCATCGGCCGCCAAGTCCACGGCGAGACCGGCCCTTACCAAGGCTTTGCCCAGATACGTCCGGAGTCTTTTGGAGTCTTCAACCACCAGGACTCTCACCGAAATCCTCCCCACCGTGGCGTCGCCAGAAGGCGCGACCGGCCCGTACCGGGAGAAACGCGCTATTCGATTCTGACTCTATATCCTTCAATAGCACAAAAGTCCGCCGTGAGCACCAGCCGAAAGGGGCTCGGAGCGCGAATTTCATCGGCCCGGTCATCTCCCGGTAATGCTAGCCGCGATAGTTTCTGGTCGAGGAGTCGAATGAGAGTCTCTCCCCAATCGCTCGGGAACATCGCGCTCGGTGTGAGGATCGCCCTGCCGGCGACGGTTCTCCTCCTTGTCCCGCTTCCGGCGTCCGCCCTTCAAGAAGAACAGCCCGGCGGAAAGGTCATCCTCGCCGCCTCTGTCCCAGAGCCGCCGGTGGTGGACGGAGACCTCACCGAAACCGTGTGGGACCAGGCGACACCGGTGACGGACTTCCTACAGCAGGAACCGACGGAAGGCGGAAGCCCCAGCGAGAAAACGGAGGTCCGCATCCTCT
>DATDRI010000133.1:0-30620 GCA_035291825.1 Vicinamibacteria bacterium
GGGATGGTGCCGAGGGACGGAATTGAACCGCCGACGCAAGGATTTTCAGTCCTTCGCTCTACCGACTGAGCTACCTCGGCCCCGGAGAAGCGTCACATTCTAGCGGAGGGGTTCCAAAAGTCAAGGAGACAGCGCCAGAGAGGATCACTGCCGGGGCGGACCGACGATCGACGGCTGAGCCGTTACCGGGGCTAGTGTCGAGCTGCGACCTTGACGGATTTTTCGTCGGGCTTGTCCTTCTCGGCGGCCGAGCCACCCGCCGCCACAGCCTGTCCCGGACCGGCGATCAACCCCAGCTCCTCTCGGAGTTTCTTTTCGAGCTTGTCGGCGACGTCCGCATTCTGGATCAGAAATTGCCGGACGTTTTCTCGACCCTGCCCGATACGCTCGCCGTTGTACGAGTACCAGGCACCGCTCTTGTCCACGATGTTGCGCGCCACTGCCAGGTCGATAAGATCGCCTTCCTTGGATATGCCCTTGCCGTACAAGATGTCGAACTCGGCACTCTGGAAGGGGGCCGCCACCTTGTTCTTGACCACTTTCACCCGGGTGCGGTTGCCAACGACCGTCTCTCCCTCTTTGAGTGAGGAGATGCGCCGGATGTCCAAGCGCACCGAAGCATAGAACTTCAAGGCTCGGCCTCCGGAGGTCGTCTCCGGGTTTCCAAACATCACGCCGATCTTCTCGCGGATCTGGTTGATGAAGATGAGGCAGGTCTTTGATTTCGAAACGATGGCGGTCAGCTTGCGCATGGCCTGGGACATCAGGCGAGCCTGGAGACCCATTTGGGCCTCCCCCATCTCGCCCTCTAGCTCGGCACGAGGCACCAGAGCCGCCACCGAGTCCACCACCAGAACATCCACCGCCCCACTCCTTATGAGAACTTCGGCGATCTCGAGCGCCTGTTCCCCACTGTCGGGCTGGCTGACCAGCAGATTGTCGGTATCCACTCCCAGAGCCTTCGCATAGGGGGCATCCAGGGCATGCTCGGCGTCTACGAAGGCGGCCATACCCCCTTTCTTCTGCGCCTCGGCGATGGCGTGCAGCGCCAGGGTCGTCTTGCCCGAGGACTCCGGGCCGAAGATCTCGGCGACTCTGCCCCGCGGCAGGCCGCCGACTCCCAGCGCGGCGTCGAGCGAGATGGAGCCGGTGGAGATGGCGGGGACGTCCACGGTCTCGCGCGATCCCAGGCGCATGATCGAGCCCTTGCCGAACTGCTTCTCGATCTGGCTTACCGCAATGTCGATCGCCTTCGCTCGTCCGTTCTCAGACATGGTTCTCCTTTCAGAAGCTATATGACAGCCTTTGTCTCTTTGCGACTCGCGCCAGTATAGCCCCTTCCCGGTTTAGACGAAAACTCGGCCGCCGAGCCTCCCTGGGGGACCCACGATACCACATCTCGGGTGACGTGTTCAATGAGCCACTCGATATGGTGGGGGCCGCCCGCATCCCCGATATCGTGCTAGGCTTCGAGGCGTGCCGACACCGGTGGGTCATGCTCTCGGTGGTCTGGCCGCGTACCTGGCGACGAGGGGAGGCCGCAAGGACTGGGCTCTGCTAATCGCGAGCCTGGCCTCGGCCCTCTTGCCCGATCTCGACTTCTTGATCGGACCCTTCGCGGGACGGAGCTACCATCACTACTTCACCCACAGCCTGGGCTTCGCGGCGCTCTTCTTCGGGGTCGCCTATGTGCTCCTGTGTCGGATACAAAGGGCCGCTCCCTGGCGGGACGCCTGGGTGATGACTGGAGCGTACCTCTCGCACATCATTCTTGATCTTCTCGCCAAAGACACTTCCCCGCCCTTTGGCGTCGAGCTCCTCTGGCCGCTCTCCGATGCTTTCTTCATCTCTCCCGTTGCGGTCTTCACCGACATTTGGAGAGGAAGCTTGGCCCTCCTCTTCGGCCTCCACAATTGGACGGCAGTGGGATGGGAAGTCTTGGTGCTGTCACCGCTGGTGGGGCTCTTGTGGTGGCTCGGTCGCCTTCGAGCTCAGCTCGAGTAGGTGTAGAAGCCGCGTCCGCTCTTACGCCCCAGGTAGCCCGCATCCACCATCTTCCGAAGAAGAGGACAGGGGCGGTACTTGGGGTCGCCGAACCCTTGGTACAAGACCTCCATGACGCTCAGGCAGACGTCCAGCCCGATGAAGTCGGCGAGAGTAAGAGGGCCCATGGGATGGTTCATTCCGAGCTTCATCACCGTGTCGATGGCTTCCGCTTCGGCGACACCTTCCATGAGCGCGAAGATGGCCTCGTTGATGAGGGGCATGAGAACGCGGTTGGAGATGAAGCCGGGAGCGTCGTTGACCTCGACGGGAGTCTTTCCGAGCTTTTCGGCGAGAGCGTGCGTCGTCCGGTAGGTCTCGTCCGACGTGGCGATGCCGCGAATGATCTCGACGAGCTTCATGACCGGCACCGGGTTCATGAAGTGCATGCCGATGAAGCGCTCCGGTCGCGAGGTTGCCGCCGCCAGTTTGGTGATCGAGATGGACGACGTGTTGCTGGCAAGAATGACTTCGGAGGGAAGGAGCTTGTCGAGCTCCCGGAAGAGACTCTGCTTGGCTTCCACGTCTTCGATGATGGCCTCGACAACGAATTGCGCGCCTTTCACACCCTTCAGCTCCAATCCCGAGCCGATCCGTTTTCGAGCACCATCCGCCACGTCCGATGGGAGTTTCCCCTTCTCGACCATACGCCGGAGATTCCCCTCGATGTGGGCGAGCCCCCGCTCGACGAGCTCTTTCTTCACGTCACGCAGGTAGACGTCGAATCCCGCCTGAGCGAAGACCTGGGCGATGCCGCTGCCCATGGTCCCGGCGCCGATGACAGCGACTTTGCGGATGTTCACACGCGTTCTACTGCAAGAGCCACACCATTGCCCCCGCCCAGGCACAAAGCGGCGACGCCGCGCCGTGCCTTGCGATCGCGAAGCGCGTACACCAGCGTGGTGAGAACGCGGGCACCGCTGGCGCCGATCGGATGTCCGAGCGCCACCGCACCGCCGTGCACGTTGAGCTTGGCGGGATCGAGCTTCAACTCCCGGCTCACCGCACAAGCCTGAACGGCGAAGGCCTCGTTGATCTCGAAGAGATCCACGTCCTCCATCTTCCACCCGATCTTCTCCATAAGCTTCTGGATGGCTGGCACCGGGGTCATCAGGACCCATTCCGGCTCGAGACCGGAGATTGCTTGTCCCACGATGCGGGCCATGGGCTCGAGATCGAGTTGCCGGACCGTCTCGCCGGAGGCAACCAGCAGAGCCGCCGCACCGTCGTTCATTCCGGGCGCGTTGCCGGCGGTGACCGTTCCGTCGGTCTTGAAGACGGGCTTCAGTTTCTCGAGCGCGGCGAGGGAGCTGTCTTCGCGCACCGACTCGTCCGTATCGAAGATGAGGGGCTCGCCCTTTTTCTGAGGGATGAGGACGGGAAGCGTCTCCGCCTTGAACTTCCCTTCCCTGATGGCGCGCGCAGCCTTTCGGTGGCTTTGGAGAGCGTACTCGTCCATCTGCCGCCGGTCGATTCCGTATTTTTCCGAGACCCGCTCTCCCGTCATGCCCATGTGAAAATCGTTGTAGACGTCCCAGAGCCCGTCGTGAACGGTGGCATCCAGGAGCTGGCCGGGACCGAGTCGCAGACCCTCTCGCACGCCAGGCGCCAGGTAAGGTCCATTGGACATGGACTCCATACCACCGGCCACGATGACGCGCCCATCCCCGCAGGCGATGGCCTGACGGGCCAGCATGACGGCCTTCAAGCCGGATCCGCAGACCTTGTTGATGGTGAGCGCTCCGACTGAAGGGGGCAGTCCGGCGCCGAGGGCCGCCTGACGTGCCGGGTTCTGCCCGAGACCCGCGGAGATCACGTTGCCCAGGATCACTTCCTCGATGCGCTCCGGCTCGGCGCCGGCCCGGGCGACCGCCTCCTTGACCACCATCGCCCCCAACTCGGTCGCCGGGAAGCCCTTCAGGGCTCCCAGAAACTTTCCGATGGGAGTGCGGACCGCGCTGACGATGAAGGCCTCTTCCATTAGCCTTTCCGCCTGGCGGCCCGGGCGGCCAAATAGCGCGAGGCGGTGCGAACCACCAGCTCTCGAAGATCGGCGTCGCCCACACTTTCCGCCGCTTGCCGGATCGCCTCCGAGGCCTCGACCGGCTCGAGGGACGGTGGCTTGATGGGGACGGGTGCCGGCGTCGCAAGAGGCTTGCCGTCCTTCACGAAACGGATCCGCCGGACGGCCCGGAAACCGACCGCCTGGTTCAACCGATGTCGGATCTCTCCTTGGAGCTTCAAGATCATCCGCCCCCAGGCGGCGTCGGTGACTCGAACGGTAAGGAGCCCGTCCTCAAAGAACGCCGGCTCCGAGCGCGCCGCCAGCTCGTTACCCACCGCGGCCGGCCATTTGAGGCCGAGGAGCTGCAGTGAATAGACGCGGTCGCGGCTGGGAGGCGGCAGCGCCTGCCTGAGAAGCTCCGCGACCGAGCGGTGCGTTGGTTTCATCTTTGTCGTGCCGAGCGGTGGGCATAGTATATACGCACCGGAGGACTCATGGCGCGAGACAGAGAAAGCCGTCAACCCGGCACGGTGGCGGCTCTCATCCTTGCCGCAGGCGAGTCTCGTCGCATGGGATCTCCCAAGCCGCTTCTACCCCTGGGAGACACCAGCTTTCTCGCCGGGTTGCTGCAGCAATTCCTCGCTTCGCGAGCTCGCCCGGTTCTGGTGGTCCTCGGCCACCAGGCCGAGCGGATTCGGAAAGAGGTGTCACTCGAGAAGGCGGCGGTAGTGGTGAACGCTGAGTATCGCCGCGGCATGCTATCCTCGATCCGCGCGGGATTGCGGGAGCTCGGGAGGGAGCCGGTTTCGGGAGCGCTCCTCTGTCCCGTCGATCACCCGTGTGTCAGCGCCGCGGTCGTGGATCTTCTCATCAGTCGGTTCGAAGAGACGCGGTCGCCCATCATCGTCCCCGTCCATGGGGGCCAGCGGGGACACCCGGTACTCTTCGCCAGCTCACTCTTCCAAGAGATCAGGGAGGCTCCCGATTCGGTGGGAGCCCGACAAGTCGTTTGGGACCATGCCGATCAGGTGCTGGAGATCCCCATCGAGGATCCCGGTATCATCACCGACATCGATACACCCGAGCAATACCAGCGTCTCATCGGATCTTGATGATAGGCTGATAGGAAGGAAAACGTGGCACGCACTCTCGCCGACCTTACGCTGAAGCTCACCCGGGAGCTCTCCGCCCACGAAGCTCGTTGCGCCAAGGAGGTGGAACAAGCCGAAAAATCACGCGACGCCGCCCTGATGAAGGTAGGGTCCCTGCAGAGCTCCCTCAAGCGCTACCACCAGGGTCTATCCAAAGCCAAGGATGACCAATGGAAGTCGGTCCAGAAGGCCAATGAGATCCGAGACAAGGAAAGCCACGCCACCGCGGAGGCGCGGCGGCAGGCGCTGCTGCTGCAAGAGCGCAAACACGCTCGCGACCGGGCCGAGGCTCTGCAAGTCCGAGAGGACGCCCTGCGGCTGGCGCGAACGAAGAGAGAGGCGGCACTTCGCGCTGCCCGAGAGCGCCCGCTTTCCCAACACTACGCCCTGCGGAAGGCCGCCGACCGTGCCTTCGAGGAAGCGGTTCAGAACGCCCGGGAGTCCTACCAGACGTCCATCGAGAGGGCTCGACTGGCGTTTCAGTCGACGCTCCAAGAAGTGCTGGAGGATGAAAGGCTCGCCCTCGAGAAGGCTACCAGAAAGGCGGACCGTATGATCTCGAGCGCCGCCGTCGCCTACCAGCGGGCGGTCGCTCAGGAAGAGGCCCGGATGAGGAGCGAAGCGATCCAAGACGACAAAGCGCGCCTCGTCCAGGAGGATTTCGACCGCCAACTCTCGCAAATCTTGAAGGGCTGCGATCGTCGAAAAGAAGCCCTGTTTCGCAAGTTCTCCCAGGACCGGAAGCGACTGAAGTCTTAGCGGCCAGCCCCCACGGCGTGAAGAAACCCCTCCTCGTTCTCGCCTCGTCTTCGCCCCGCCGGATTTTCTTCCTGAAGCAGCTCGGCGTTCCCTTCCGGCGTTCGAGCCCCGAAGTGGACGAGCGCCCATTGGCCGGGGAGCGCCCTCGACACTACGTGCGACGCATCGCCCTCGAGAAGGCTCGCGTCGTTTCCCGGCACCATCCTGCCGAGTGGGTTCTGGCGGCGGACACCACCGTCGTTCTCGATGGAATCATCTTGGGAAAGCCCAGGAACGATCGGGAGGCGCGTCGCATGCTGCGAAGCCTCTCCGGCCGATCGCACCAAGTGCTGAGTGCCATGGCGCTGGTGTGCCGGTCGGACGAAAAGGAGCTCTCCAGGGTTTCCTTGACCCGCGTTCAGTTCAGGGAAATGGACCCTGCCGAGATCCGCTGGTACGTGGGGACCGGCGAGCCCGCCGACAAGGCCGGGGCCTACGCCATCCAAGGCAAAGGAGCGATCTTCGTCAAGAAGATCGTGGGCTCGCCTTCGAACGTGGCGGGGTTTCCGGTGGAAACCTTCTACGACCTCATGCGGAGCGCGGGCCTGCCCCTGGGCCCTCGATCCGACCGAGCCATGGTGTGATGTGCTCCCGCAAGTTGAAGTCGTGGTTGATGAGGCAAACGTGTCCGTACCCTCGCAGCACCTGGATCGTTGCTCGCGGCATGCGGGCCGCCATGAACTCTGCTTCCCGCACCGACGGAACCAGATGGTCCCGATCGCCGGCCAGGAGAAGCGTGGGGACTTGGATCTCGCCGAGACGCTCCCGGATGTCGTAGGTCTGAAGGATCTCCAGCCGGCGGACGTAGCCGGCGCGGCCAATGTGGCGGGTGCGCTGGTAGAAGGCCGACAGATCTTCCGGCAAGGTGTGAGGAGAGTGAAGCCTCGAACGGGTGAATCGGCGCACCAGGTTCATGGTCCCCCAGGGCACCACCCGCAAGAGGTAAGGGGCGAGACGGATGCGAACCCGCTGGCGGATGACCGGAAACGAGTTCAGGATGACGAGGCCTCGCAATCTCTCCGGATGGGAGAGCGCAAAGCTCAGGCTGAGAGCTCCGCCGAAGGACTCACCGCAGAGCAAGACTCTTTCGTGACCGGCCAAACGCTGGCACAGCCCGTGCAGATCGGCGATCAGGGATTCCATGGTGCAGCCCGAGTCATCGGGAAGCGGGAAGGTGACGACTCGGAAGCTCTCCGCCAGCAAGGGGATCTGCCGATAGAAGAGGAGCGCGGTGCCGTCGAGTCCAGGGACGAGAATGAGGGGAGGACCTTGCCCTTGTTCGCTACTGACTCCGATGTGCTCCATTTCCACAGCCTTCCCACCCGGCTGAACACCGAGTCCACAGGGAAACCGACAGGTCTTGAACAGGTTTTTCCACAGGGGCTGGGGTCTTAGCTCTCAGCTTTCCCCCATCGCTAGCCGAAACCCTTCATCACCAGGAATCCAGTTGAGACCCACCAGACGAGGTCGGCGGTGGACCCATGACAATACGCTGACCGAGGCATTGTCCGCTGCCAGTCGCCGGTAGTTGGCGAGCTCCAGGGAAAGGTAGTGCGCCAAGAGGAGCCGCAGCGGGTCCCCGTGCGAGACCAGGACGAGAGTCTGGCCGTCGCTCTCCTCCCGCAGGCGCTCGGCGACGAGCACCATGCGCTCCTGGACTTTGAGGGGAGACTCGATAGCATCGCTCTCGTGCATAGGATCCTGGAGATAGGATTCCAGATCGGGGTCCCCGCGGAGCTCATTGAGTCTCTTCCCCTGCCACTGGCCGAGCCAGACCTCGTCGATTCCAGGCTCGGTCTCGACGCTCAGGCCCAGAGCCTCGGCGATGGGAGCGGCCGTCTCCTGCGCTCGTTGCTGCGGACTGGAGAGGACTCTGGCGATGGGGAGCTGGCGGAGAGACCGGGCGAGGTGGCTCACTTGCGCCCGTCCCCGGGAATTGAGGCCGACGTCGATCCGGCCCATCAGCCTCCCCTCCTCGTTCCAGTCGGTGAGAGCGTGTCTCACCAGCAGAAGACGAAAGGTCGAGGACATAGTACTTGATCAGTACCTGCTCAATGCCGCGGGGCCCCACTCCATCCCACGGCTCAGCGCTCCCCTCGCTCTTCGCTCGGGAGCTTGCATGCGCTGAGGGCTCCGGCTCACGGCTGTCGTCGGCGCGGCGAGCGCCCCCGCTCGCGGGCTCGCGGCAGACGGCGGGCGGAGGCCGGCTCGTAGTGAATGGTGATCTCGGCATGCCCGTAGCGGGCCAGGATCAACTCTTCCAGCCGCTCGGTCAGGTCGTGTGCCTGGCGGAGGTCGTTCTCGGCGACGACGATCGTCAGCTCCACGAACTTGCGGCCCCCATGCAAGCGACTGCGGATGTCGCGCGCCGCGACCACCCGCGGTAGGTCGATGGCCATTTGGCGAATGACCTCCGCGTCCACTGCCGCCGCGTCGAGGAGGACTGGTACCGTCCTCTGAGCGACACGGTACCCACTCCAAGCAATGAAACCGGAGATGGCGAGGGCCAGCAACGCATCCAAGTAGACGTACCCCCTCAACACCAGAGGAAGCCCCACCAGCACCGCCGAGGTGACCAGCAGGTCGCTTTGCGTATGAAGCGCATCGACATAGAGAAACTCGCTGGAGTAGCGGCGGGCCGCCTTCTTCTCATAGACGACCACGAACAGGTTGACGATCAGGGTGCCGACCATGACCGCGAAGGTGAGACGGGTAATCTCGATCGAAGGGGGAACGCCTCCCAGGAGACGCCCCAATGCCTGCCTGCCGATTTCGTAGCAGGTGATGAACATGAAGCCGGCGACACTGAACGCTCCCAGAGTTTCTATCTTTCCGTGTCCGTAGGGGTGCCCTTCGTCCGGCTCCTTGGCGGCCAGACGCAACAAGACGATACCCACCACGTTATTGATGGCATCGATCGATGAGTGAAGACCGTCGGACAAAACGGCCAGGGAGTGTGACATGACTCCCGCCGCCAGCTTGGCCAGGCTGACCGCGAGGTTCAGCACCAGGATCTGAAGGAGAACCCGCTGGGTCCCGGCCCGGTCGAGCCCGTCATTCTTGTCGAGTGGCATTCGAGAGAATTGGTAGCACAGCGCTCAAGGCCGGGGCAAGAAGTGACTGGGCATGAAGTCATTCGGTCTTTCGCTCGGGGCGCCAATCCGGAAAGCGATCGTTCGCCGACCCCGAGGTGAGCTGCACCAGCTCCCGGCCGTCGACCTTCGCGATGAAGAGATCCCACTGCTCTGGATCCCGCACCACCGTGGACGCAAATGCCAGCGTCAGGCCGTCCGAGGAAAAGACGGGATCGTAGTTGTGCGCGTTCGGTCGCGTCCGCACCATTCGAGAGCTGCCCTTGGCCACGTCCATTATCCAGATATCGGCCTTCTTGCTTCCCCGGCTGCTCACCAAGGCCAGGGTCGTGCCGTCGGGCGACCAGGTCGGCCGGCAATTGCCGCTTCCCCCGGTAAGGGTGTGAGTCGTCTCCGTTCTGGTGTTCAGCAGCACCACCTGCCACCAAATGAGGCCTTTCTCCATGAAGGCGATACGGAAACCATCCGGAGAATAGTCCGGACCCAGCTTTCGTGCGCGGGATTGAGTGAGCCTCTCCACTCGTCCGGAAGCCACTTCGACACGGTAGATCTGAGACCGTCCGTCTCTTTCTCCCTCGAAGACGATCCAGCGGCCGTCCGGACTCCAGCTTGCCACCCCTTCATAGGCTTCATGGCGGGTCAACCGCCGGAGACCCGTGCCGTCCGGATTCATGAGATAGACGTCGCCGTTGCCGGTCCTATCGGAACCGAAGGCGATTCGATCCCCCTGGGGAGACCAGGCGGGATTTCGGTCGTCCGCCGGGTGATCGGTGAGGCGGCGAAGCCCACTCCCGTCCGCGTCGATGAGAAAGACGTCCCAGTCTCCTTCCCGGTCCGACTGAAAAGCCAGAGTGCCGGAGTACGTGCTCTGCGAGGCTGGCCCGGGAGACGGCGAAGCGGCCTGCTGCTCTTGGCACGCAAGAGTCCCAAGAAGGGAGACGGAGAGAATCGCAGTGGGGAGAGGCTTCAATGTAGCGGGATTACGACGGGTTTCTCACCTCGGAGCTCACGACCCGAATCTGAAAGCTCTCCAGATTCTTCATGGTCTTGCGAAAGAAGCCGATGTAGTCGAACCCGGTCGCGTCTTGCTGGATGACCAGTCGGGTCTCTCGTCCGGCCTCGAGCGGCACCGGGAAGGAGCGAGAGATGGCATCCGTCCAGCGAGGGAATTCCTCGGATCCTTCGTTCACCTGGTAGAGCATTCGCAGCAGAGTGCGCTGCTCGGAGGACGTTTCGGGCACTCCCAGAATCAACAGAACACCTTCTTTGCCGCCGTCCGAGGTCCCCTCGACGCGGCAGTGGTAACCCTCGGCGGTCTCGATCACCTCGGTATCGGCGGGCGCGAAGGTGAACGAGTTGTACCGGGTGTCCTTGTCCACGGTGTCGTACTTGGCGTCCTGGAGGACCGCCACTTCTTCACCTGCCACGAAGAGTCGCAGGCGGATTCGTGAATCGGCGGGTTCGTCGGGCGAGCCGGAGAATGCGTACCAGAACGAGTCCCCCTGGATGTCGATGGCAATCACCGACTGGCCGTCCGACGGTGAGACCCTCCCCACCTCGGGTGGGCTCGGCGTTTCCTCCGGCGGTGGGCTGGCGGGAGGCGCGGGAGCCGGCTCACTGCCTTGGTAGTCAATCTGCCGAATATCGGTCTTGGGGATGACCAGGTTGCCATAGGCTGTTTGCAGCGTAATGGAACCCTCCGAGGCCCCGATCACCGTTCCGTGAAGGATGTCGCCGTTATGGAGGTAGATCACCTCGCCGAAAACGGAAGCCTGGAACGACACCAGCGCTAGAGCCGCCAGTACCAACAGTCTGCCGCGTTCTTTCCCGCGGGGACAACGCTTTTCTGCCATACGAACGAGGTCATTATATCCCGGGTGAGTCGCAGGCAGCATGATAGAATGCCCGGCCGCCAGGCGGCTCACATGGATCGCCAGAATCTCATCGCACTACTCCTGAGCTTCGGCTACCTCCTGGGGGCTCTCCTGACCGCCGAGCTGACCCATCGACGCCTCGGCGTCAGTGGGTTCGTGACCCGGAAGACTGTCATCGTCGCCTTGGGAATGTGGGCGATAGCGACTCTGAGGATCTTCACGTCTTGGAAATGGGGGATCGTCCCGCCCCTGACCATGGCTCTTCTCTTCTATCTTTCCTACCGCTACCACATCTTCCCGGCCGTGGAAGACGCCGAGCGGGTCAACCTGGGGCTGGTGTTTCTTCCTCTATCCTTCGCGATGCTGATGGGTTTGTTTTGGCGGCCGGGCTCGCCAGAGGATGCCGGTCACCTGGCGGTGGCCGGCTTGATGGCGACGACTTGGGGAGACACGGCGGCTGCCGCGGTGGGACGGCGTTACGGCACGCGGCGCTATCGCTTCTTCGGTCACCCCCGCACCATGGAGGGAACGCTGGCCTTGTTCTTGGTGTCGAGTGCGGCGATGGCTCCCGTCCTCGCCCTCATCGGAGCTATGGACTGGCACCCCGCAATCGCCTTCGCGCTTATCGCGGGGACGGTGGCCGCCTCGGTGGAGATCGTCTCCCTGTACGGGAGCGACAATCTCAGCGTCCCGGTCGCCGTCGCCTTCACGCTCGACCTGTTGACCCGCCTCAGCTGAGCGCCGGGCAACGCTAGTAGCGGTCGACGGGGACGGTTTCCACGGTGTCAATCGCCTCGGCGGCCAGGATCACGGTGCCGCCTATGGGAAGATAGGCCTGGTGCATCTTGTCCTTCACCTCCAGAGTCACCGCGTAGTATCCCTCCTTCTTAATGTGCAAGAGCCTTCCCTTGGCACCCTTGACACCCAAGGCGTCGTTGTAGATACGGATCGCGCTACCGACTTCCATCGAACTCTCCTTTTGTTAGGGGGCGAATGATGATTCCATTATAAGCTATTGCGGGAACGCCTGGAGGCAGCGCCGCACGATTTCGATACCTCGATCGATGTGCTCCCGACCCACGGTGAGTGACGGTCGAAAGCGAATGGAGCTGGACCCGCAGCCGAGGATCAACATCCGATTCTCGAAGGCTTCCTTGCGGAATCGATCTCGGGCGAGCCCGTCGGGAAGGTCGAAGGCGCACATCAACCCCCGGCCGCGAGCGTTCGAGACCAGTTGGGGAAAATCCCGCTCCACCTTCTCCAGCTCGGCGAGCAGATACGCACCGGTGTCGCGTGCGTTCTCCACCAGTCCGTCCTCGAAGATGATCTCCAGATACCTTTGGAAGCGAACCATATCGGTAAGATTCCCGCCCCAGGTCGAGTTGATACGTGCCGGCTCGGCGAAGACATGGTGCTCCACCTCATCGAGACGCCGGCTGGCGACAAAACCACAGACCTGAGTCTTCTTCCCGAAGCAGAGCACGTCGGGGAGCACGTCGAAGTGTTGGTAAGCCCACATCTTTCCGGTAAGCCCCACGCCGGTCTGGACCTCATCGACGATGAAGAGGAACTCGTTCTCGTCGGCGAGAGCTCGGAGCTGCTGAAAAAACTCCTGGCGGAAATGATTGTCACCGCCCTCTCCCTGGATGGGCTCGATGATCAGCGCGGCGATGTCGTCTTTGTTCTGATGAAGCGCTGCCTTGATCTGCTCGATGGCCGTTCGTTCGCGCTCCCTGAGCACTCTCTCGTTCTCTTCGGTACGCGGAAAACGAATCTTCGGGTTGACGATGCGCGGCCAGGAGAACTTGGGAAAGTAGTCGATCTTCCGCCGGTCGGCGGTATTGGTCATGGAGAGGGCGTAACCGGTTCGACCGTGGAAGGCCTGCTGGAAATGGAGGATCTGCTGCCCGCGCACCCCGGAGAGACCACGCGCTAAATTCTTGCGGACCTTCCAATCGAAGGCCGCCTTGATGGCATTCTCCACTGCCACCGCGCCTCCCGCCACCAGGAAGAGATGGGGAAGGTGCCGGGGGATGGCCAGGCGAGAGAACGTCTCGACGAAGTCGGCCATCTCGACCGTGTAGATGTCCGAATTGGAGGGATTGTGAATGGCCACGTCCCCCAGCTTTCGGCGAAATGCCTCTTCTCGCACTCGTGGATGATTGAATCCGACGGGATTGGTGGCAAAGAACGAGAAAAAGTCGAGGAAGGTCTCGCCCCGCAGACTGTCGTATAGGTACGAGCCCCGACTGCGCTCCAGGTCGTAAACCAGATCGTAGCCGTCCACCAAGAGGTGCTTGGCTAACTTGCCGCGAACCTCATTCGGTCTAGTCTCCGGCGGCTTCGTCTTGACCATGGCTGACTTCTTGCTCGGCGAGAATGTCTCCCATTCTATCATCTCGATCGGGTCACAGCCAGCAGCCGACGCTTCCTTGACGCGGCGAGGGGACGCTTCCTATAATCGGCTGCCTCATCCGATCCGAGGAAAGCTCCCATGACCCCCATCACGCCTGAGCCCTTCGCGGAATCGGACGACATCGGCTTCCTCCGCGAAGCAGTGCTTTTCCGCGATATGCCCGATGACGTCATCCGGGCCGTCGCGGCGCAGGCCACGACGGTGACTTATAACTCCGGCGAGGTCGTGGTGAAAAGGGGCGGCCCCGGCGATCGGGTGTTCGTAGTCAAGAAAGGAATGGTCGAGGTGGTGAGCCCCGCCGGGTCGGAGGAAGGGGCGGAGACCACACCTTTGGAATACCTGGGCCAGGGGGAATGCTTCGGCGAGCTGGCCATCCTCACGCGCTCGCTGCGGCATGCCGACGTTCGGGTACCAGAGCAAGCGCAGCTATTGGTCATCAAGCACGACCTTTTCGACGAGTTGATGAAAAACCACCCTGGGTTTGCCAGCCAGCTGTGCGTCATATTGGCCCACCGATTGGTGAAGCTCTTACAGGATCTGCCGGTCAGCGACAAGAAGGAGCTCCAGGGTAATCTGCAGTACTTCGACCTGGCGACCGTCGTGCAAACGCTGATCTCGTCCAGCCAGACGGGGGTCATGACCTTGTCGGTAGCCCGCCAGCCGGTGGCCAGGCTTTCATTCCAAAGCGGCAACATCTTCCGCGCCAGCTACGCTCACCGCAGCGGAGATGAAGCGGTCCACCATCTATTTCAAGTCCCGCCCCAGGCGGACTTCCGTTTTTCCAGCGACGCCGTGGGGGACGAGGATGCCTCTCCGGATCCCGGTATCACCGTGCCGGCCATGGCGCTGATGATGGACTCCGTCCGTCTTCAAGACGAGCTCGACCTCCTGCGCGAGAAACTTCCGCCTCCCAACGCCGACCTGAGAAGGCTGGGAGATGTTGATGCCTGGACGCCGTTTACCGAAAAACAGGACGAGAGCACGGCGCGCTCCCTCTGGGCACGCCTGGAAGAGCCCGCCACGGTACGCGAGCTCCTGGACGAATCCTCCAGTTGCCACTATCATGCCGCCCGTGCCTTGGTCGCGTTGCTGGAGTCGAAGCGAGTTCAGTCCGCGTAGTCGCGCTCCGCGAGGTCCAGCGAGCTCGATGGGAAGCATCATGAGAGTCCCCTTCTTGTCGATGGTCGTCGTCTTGGCAGCCGGACTCACGTCTGGCCACCCCTCCTGGTCTCAAGACGCCCAGAACGCCAACGCCACGCCACCCGTTGCCTTTGAGATTCCCGATAACCTGGTTCTCGACCTGCGACTCTTCGAGTCCCGCGCCATCTCGCCGGACCTCACCGTCATGGAGAGCCTCAACTTCTTCATCATGACCGACGGTCGTGATGTCACAGCGGAGCAATGGCCGAGCACCCTGGCCAAGAAAGTGCCTGATTCCTTCCTGGCCGCCCTGATCTCTGACACCGCCCCGGTGGACCGGGGCGTGGGGCGTTTCGACTGGACGACCGGCTCTCGCGGCATCCGTACCGAGATTCGCGTCGAAAACTACCATCCGGCGGAGCCTTTCAAGGCTCACATCAACTCTCAATTCCTGCGCGGCGGCAACACGGTGAGCCAGCACGCGCGGGAGCTCGAGCTGCAGATAGGGCGCACCCTGGTATGGAGCAGTGGCGATCTCGAGATCTCTGCCAGCGATTACATCTCCCACTTCCGCGAATACCACCATCGCGAGAATCGAGGCTTGCTGTACGAGCTGCTTCGCCCCAATACGTTCTTCCTGATCATGACGGTAACCCCGAGGCTCTTGACGGAAGAAGAGGCTCGACAAGGGCCCGCACAGGCCTTCTCGCTTCCGCCCGGAGCCGAGATTCCGCTCCTAGAGAATCCATCCGGCGTACCGCTCAAAGGAACCATCCGGCTAGGTTTCGATCTCGATGCCGGCGGGGCGCCCCTCAACCCGCAGGTCCTGCGCTCCACCTTTCCCGAGGCGAATCTCCGCGTCGTCGCGGAAGCCATAGAGTGGCAGTTGCCCGCGCCCGAGAATGCCTCGCAAGTCAGGCGTGGCGAGATCGAGATCCAGTTGGAAGTCCCTTGATGAGGAGTAAGTTGGGTTAAGTCGTTCCAGCGTCAGATCTTAGCTAATTGACACCCCCTGGAACTCGTGCTAACTTGCAGAAGCCGCCTTATGGATAGAACCCTATCCCAGGACCAGTTGGTTCTGGTGACGCTCCTCGTCAAGCTCGGGGTGATGGCGTCCATCGCCAGCCTGCTGGGCCGTTTCGCCGCATTCAAGCGCCTGCTCCATCGGGAAGAGCTCTCCCTGAAGGAGAAATGGATCTTCGCCTTGTTCGCGGGCATGCTGCTCTCATCCGGCGTTGGCATACGCATCCTCATCAACTACGATGCCGCCGACTTGTCTCTCTCCGGAACCCTTTTGATTGGGCTCCTGGCGGGCCCGGTGGCGGGAGCGGCGGTGGGATTGATGGTGGGCGCCCCTGCCGCTGTCCATGGAGAGTTCTTCGCCTTGCCGATGGGGGTGCTCTATGGCGTGGCGGGGGGCATCGTTCGCGAGCTTTGTCGCAAGGAAGACATTTGGAGCTTCTCGCCGTTCGTCTTTCTGAACCTCTACCGGATCGGCAAGACGGCTATCCGCGATCGCATCTTCGACTGGCAGATCGTCATCTTCGCGGTAACGGTGGCGCTGGAGTCGCTCCGCATCTTCGTCGGCTCGGAGTTGGCTCCCGGACTCGTCTTCTACTTGAGCTCGACCAACGCCTGGGTCATGGTGGCCATTTACATCTGTACGCTTTCTTGTTTGGGTATCCCGCTCAAGATATGGAACAACATCCGCCTGGAGCAAAAACTTGCCGAAAGAGACCTTCTGGTCGTTCGGGCGCGGCTCAAGGCGCTTTCCAGCCAGATCAATCCCCACTTCTTGTTCAACACCTTGAACACCGTGGCGGCGGCCATTCGCACCGACCCGGAAGTGGCCAGACGCCTGATCCGAAAGTTGTCCAGCATATTGCGCAAGCTCCTCCAGGAGCCGGAGAGCTTCATTCCCTTACGAGAGGAGCTGGAGTTCATCGATTCCTATCTGGACATCGAGTCGGTCCGCTTCGGAAGCGGGAAGCTCATCGTCGAGAAGCAGATCGATGGGGCGGTCTTGGAATCTTTCGTGCCCTCGATGATCGTGCAGCCCCTGGTAGAGAATGCCATCAAGCACGGGATCTCCAAGCGACTCGAGGGCGGTCGCATCATCATCCGCGCCCACCGCGACAACCGGCTCGCCATCATCGAGATCGAGGACAATGGTACTGGCCTGCCCCAGGAAGCGCCGGAGGGCGGTGGGGGGGACGGACTGGGCATCGGCCTCACCAACGTGAATGAGCGACTGAAGGTGATCTACGGCGAGCGATGTCAGCTGGGCCTGACGAGAATTCCCGGCCGCGGAACCTTGGCGCGCCTCGAGATTCCCGAGGTGGATCTCTCCTATTTGAGAGCGAGCTGAAATGGCAATTCGGGCGCTAGTGGTGGATGACGAGCGGCTGGCCAGGGACGAGCTGTGCTTTCTTCTGGAGTCCTTTCCCGAAGTGGAGGTGGTCGGACAAGCGGGCAACGGGCTGGAGGCCGTCTCTCAAGTCGAGCGTCTGCGACCGGAGCTCCTGTTCTTGGACATCCAAATGCCGGGACTGGATGGGTTCCAGGTGCTGCGGGAGCTGGTGGGCAAAGACACACTCCCTCCCCGCGTGGTTTTCGTGACCGCCTACGACCAGTACGCCATCCAGGCGTTCGAGATCAACGCCGTCGACTACCTGCTGAAGCCGGTGGAGAAGGTGCGCCTGGCGGAGGCGATCGCACGTTCAAGGCGAGAGATCGGAGAAGAAGGCCCTCTAGCCAACCACATCGAGCGCATCCTGGGTGCCTTGGACAAACAGAGCTCCCTCCGGCGCATGGTGGTCAAAGTGGGCGAGCGGTTCATGCTGGTGGACTCGAAGGACATCATCTACGCCACCGTCGAGGACGGGATCGTCACCCTCGCAACCGACGAGTGGAGGGGAACCTCCAACCTACGTACTCTGGACGAGCTCATCGCCAATCTCGACCCGGCCGTTTTCTGGCGGGTCCACCGTTCCTACGTCGTGAACCTGCGGCGCATCAAAGAGGTCATTCCCTGGTTCAATCGTACCCTCCAACTCAAGATGGCCGATGACGGTGAAACGGAGATTCCGGTCTCGCGCTCGCAGACTCGCCGCCTGAAGGAACACTTCAGACTCTAGGGGTTACGTCTTGAGAAACAAGGCGGGTTCCCCGCTCTGGGCCGGGGGCATCAGATAGCGTGAGGTAGGTCCCTCAGCGATCCCCGCTCTGGAACTGTAGCCGCCGGATGCGGGCCAGGTACGAGCGTGCCACGCGCTCGTCTTCCAACCCAAGGAAGCGGGCGTATTGCTGCACGAAGTTCTTGAGGTAAACGGCAGCCGGCAACCGATCGAGCCGTTCTTCTTCGATGTAGCCCAGCATGGTGACGCCGATCTTGGTTTCCTGAGAGATGGAGCGCAAATCGACGCCCGCCGCCTCGCGCGCCTTTCTGAGAAAGGCACCCGATGCCTCCTCCTTCACTCCCAGGGTCACTTTGGGTCGATCCGAGGTTTCCCCCGAGCGAGGCGGAATCTCCACCAAGCGAGGATAAGACGGAGATGGAGAGGGAGAGGTGCCGGCGATGAAACGTGGGTAAGACTCGGTGCCGGGAGTCTCGGCCTCCCCACTCGACCGGGTGCGTTCGGCAAGGCTTCGATCGTAGAGGCGCCGGCTCTCCCCGGCGATCAGAGTATGGTAAGCCTCGGTCACCCGCTCCAGAATCTCCCGGCGTTCTTCGGGAGTTAGGATAGAGCTCGAGACCACCGAATCGCTGCCGTAAATCTCTTTGGCTCGCTGGTAGGCGCTTTGAACCTCTTCCGCGGTGGCAGCTTCGCTGATCTCTAGAACCTGATAGTGATTCTGATCCGAAGGGCGGTCCAGCATGTCGACGGACTAACCCTGAGACGGGCGGAGCAGATTCACCGCGGCACGCTCGAGACTCCGGCCCGCCTGCGAATCCGGAAAGACCAACATGAAGGGTTTCTTTCGACGTTGCGCCTGCCACACGACGTCCTCGTACTGCACGCTTCCCAGGCAGTCGATGTCGATACCGAGATGTTTGCGACAAACGCTGGCCATGGAAGGCCCGAGCCGCTCGTCTTCGGGATAGCGGATCTGGTTGATGATGAGTCGAGGCCGGAACGTCTGGGCCCGCGCCTTCAGGGACCGACCGGCCTCCGCGTCCTTGCGCTCGACCGCCTCCAGCAGGTCGAAGGGGGTGCGAATCCCCTGGCGGTTCTTCTCATCCATGGCTTGCTCGATGACGGCGCGCGTCCCGTTTCCTCTCACCGCGGACCAGAGGTGGCGATAGAAGCTCATCTTGAGAAACCGGTACGCGTTCTCCACCGAGCTCGGCTCGGGGACGACCACCAAGAGTCCCGCCTCGGCCAGGAGGAAGAAATCCACGATGTTGAAGGAGATGCCGGCGCCAATGTCCAAGAAAATGAAGTCGGCCTTGATGTCTCGGATGCGGTTCAGCAATCGCGTCTTTTGGAAGTACTTGAGGTTCGAGGCGGTCAGATAGTCGTGCGCCCCACTGATGAGACCCAAGTTGGGAATGCCAGTCTCCATGATCACGTCATCGATAGAGGAAACACGGCGGTTGATGAAATCGGCCAGGCTGAGTTTGGGCGGCGCAAGGCCGAGCGCGGTGTGGAGGTTCGCTCCCCCGAGGTCAGCGTCGATGAGAACGACACGACGGCCTCGACGCGCCAGGCAAATCCCCAGGCTGCTGGTGATGAGGCTCTTACCGATGCCTCCCTTACCGCCGCCCACCGCCACGATGGAGCGACCGACCGGCAGCGGCCTGGCCTCCGCCGGGCGCGGGATGCTCACCGTCGATAGAGCAGGCGCCACCGCGATACCTCCTCCGCTGAAGCCGGCGCCGTTCAGCGCCTCAGGTTCGACGCGAGGCCCCTCGAACAGGCTCGGGGACACGCCACATGCCCCATTCGACACTTGAATCTTCGGGTTGGAGCCCAAGGTTTTCACCCCGCGACAGATTTTTAAGGTAAAACCGCACCCCAGCGGCTCTGGTAAATTCCAGATTGAAGAGGATTAAGCGTGTAAAAACAATAATATCAGAGCTGGCGGCGAGCGTCAAGCCCAAGGTGGGGGCTCCGCCTCTGGCGCGGGGGCTATTGGATGCCCTGGCCTCCTGGCAGAGACAGCACGGCCGGTACGGGGACTCCGTTGACCGCGGCAGGCTCGAAGTTGGCGCGAACCATGGATATCACCATGAACGGCATCGGGCCGGTGCTGGAGCTGAGCTGAGCAGCCACCACGTTCCCTTCGTGGTCAATCAGAACGGCCAGTGAACCCTGCTCCTCCTCCGAGCCCCGCCGCGATCTGAGCCAGCGGGGAGGATCAATGTTCTCCTTGGGGGTGGGCGGCTGGAAGCGCGCCGACCGGGACTCGATGGCGCGGAGGGCGACCAGGAAGGGTGCTAGATCATGAAGGAGGTAGTCGGTGTCGTCGCGGAAAGCCACTCTGAACGCGGCGGCGGATCGAAGCGGGTCGGAACCTATGGCGTACAGGTAACCGAGCTGCAGGTTCACTTCGGTGTCGTCGGGGTAAATCTCGGCGAGCGCCTCAAAAAGAGCCTGGGCATCTTCCAGGTTGCCATTCAGCGCATGAGCGCGCGCCAAGAGGCGAAGAGCGCGGGTCGTCCCCGGCTCCGCCTGGAGCACTTCGCCCAGCCGCACGATGGCTTCCTCATACCTCGAGTCTCCCAGCAGAGCCTCCCCGATGAGCAGCTCCGCTTCCAGCCTCTCCGCGTCGGAGGCGGGCAGGAAAGTCGCCAGCCAACTGATCGCCGACTCGTACTTGCCCTCGGCGATGTACTGTCGGGACTTGTCGATGGGATCGTCGACACCAACGAACTCCAAGGCCGGTTCCGGCTGGCTAGGTTTAAGCACGAAACTCCTCAAGGGCTCGATGCTGCGCTGGGCGAGACTAGCGGCGAACTGAGGATAGTTCGTCTTCAGCCGCTCCATGGTCTTGTCGTACTCGTCCAGGACACGCCAGAGGTGGCCCTTGTAGACCAGGCCGTCGGACTCCGCGCCGGCGCGGATAGTGCCAATATACGTGGGACGATCGGCGGGAACCTCGAAGGTGGGAACTGCCTGGCCGTTCTGCGGGTTTACCGCAAAGCGCTGTTTGACGGGCCGGTATTTGGTCGGATCGATCGCGGTGCCGACGAGTGGGAAATACGTTGCCTCGACGCCGATGAGGGCATAGCGCCCGGGGGGAAGGAGCTCTTCGATGAAGCCCAGTCCCTCCACCACGTCGAGAAAGAGGGTCTTATCGTTATGGATATCGAGAACTTTGAGCCGTATCTCCTTGAAATCCGTCCCGCCGAACTGACCTTCGAAACGGCCCAACACGACCGAGCGGTTCTCGGAAGAAACCTTGTCCCAGGATTTATCATCCTTGAGATCTTGAGCAGAAGCGCGGCCGGTCACGGCCGCGGCTAGAACCAGCGCAAAGCCTACGCCCCGCCCCAGTCGGTTTCGCATGTTTTCTCCGTAACCTCTTCGTATCACTCAACTGGCCGGGGACGCAAGTGGATTCCGTACGCAGGACACTAGCGGCCACGAATGGCGCGGAGCTGGTTCAGAGTGCTCGACGTCCTCTGTGCCTCGGGATCGCCTTTGTCCGGGAACATCTGATAGGCCTTGGTCAGGGTCTGCTCCGCCAGAGAGTAGTGCTTTTCTTCGAAGTACTCGTGCCCGATGCGGCTATAAAGAGCCGCGATCTCTCGCCGGAGCTCGGGATCGTCGCCGCGAACCATCTGCGCCAGCTCCAGCTGATCGATCGCCTCCTCGGAACGGTCACCCTGCGACGCCAGAAACCGTCCATAGGCCGTGTAATACTCGGGAGCGATATCGGGATTGGGCTTCGCGGCCTCCACCGCCGCTTGGTATGCTGTCTCGGCCGCCTGCGCCTGTCCCACCCTCTCCAGGAAGCGGGCATAGCGCCGTTGCGCCTCCGGTTGTTTCGGGTCGATGGTGACCGCGTGCTGATACGCCTCGAGGGCCAATCTCTCTGCCTCTTGTTCTTGGCTGGCTCGACGGCGTCGGCTGCCGGCCGGCACCCGGCGGGCGTAAAGGTCACCGATGCCCATGGCGGCATCTGCATGGCGGGGGTTCAAAGTCAGCGTGGTGTTGAAAGCTGCTAGACTCTTGTCTTCCTCGGCGGACAGAGGCGAAGACGGATCGGCGCTGTCCCCGGCGAGATCGAGATAACAGAGCCCCAGATAATAGAAGGCGTCGACCTCGCCCGGCTCCACCACGGTGACCGCCTCAAGCTTTTCGGCGGCGGCGCGCGTCTGGCCGGCCTGGTACAGGTCCAGCGCGGCCTGGAGCTCCGGCGAGTGCCGATCGTCGCCTCCGGCGTCCTCACTCTCCAGAAAACGCTCTCGCAGGGCCTCTATCTGATCGCAAGCCGACAACAACCCAATCGCGAGAAGCCACGCCGGGACAATCGCCTGCCGCATAGGCCCCATATTAGCCGGGAGTGGCGCGCCAGGCTACGTCGTGGGTCGGGTCGGTTCGCTTGCCGGCTCCACTGCCGCCCCCACGCGCTCCAGGTGGGCAATGGCTCGATTCGCCCAATCCGCTACCTGAGGATCCGGATCGGAGAGAAGCGGTCGCAGGTAAGGTATGGCGTTTGGATCCCCGATCTGTTCCAGCACGTAGGCCATTCCTTTCCTGACTTCGGCCACCGGATCGGAGAGATACAGCACGAGCTCCGCCATAAAGGGTCCGCCCAGCTCTACCAGATAGCTCATCGATTGCTCTCGAAGCATGGGATCGGAAAGGTTAAGCGCCAAACGATCGATGAACTCCGGCCTGCCAATCAGCGAGAGCGCAAAACAGTAGGCCGACTGGACGGAGGCGTCCGGCTCGCGGAGGAAGTCCTTGGTGAGACTGGTTCTGAGGTTCTCATCCCGAAGCCGTCCCATGCCCTCCACCGCCCAGCGCCTCCGTTGGCTACTGACGCTTGTCATGTTTTGGAGAAAGACTCCCCTTGACTGCGGCGCCCCGATCAAGGCCAGGGCGGTGAGGGCCTTGTCGCCGAGCTCCTTGCCTTGCCAGCCGTCGTACACCACCAGGAGTTCCTCGGCCGCCGGTCGGTAACGAATGCGTCCCAATGCTTCGACGAGCTGCCCCTGAATCTGGCGGGAAGGCTCGGACAGCCCAGCCACCAGTTGGGCCCCCGCCTCCTCCCCTCCAATCAAGGTCAGAGCCTCCACCGCCTCGGTACGAACATCTTTGGACGGATCGGCCAGGGACGTGCCGAGCGAGTCCACAGCCTGCTCGGCCCGGAGAACCCCTAGGGCGTAGGCGGCCTGCCTTCGCAGGGAGGGCTCGTCATCCTGCAGCCTCGCCTCGAGACCCAGAACGACTTTCTCCGCAACCGGCATGATCGGCCTGGGCGGCGCGGCCGGCCGAGGCCCCTTCTCCTGGAACACGCTGAGGAAGCGAGTGATCGGTCGGCGCTGGTCGGGGCTGACATAGATCTCCACCAGCCCGGCCAGACCCTCGCTCCTCACGTCCTTCTCCTCATCGCGAAGGGCCATGAGAAGACCATCGATCGCGTCCGGGTTCTGTTGAGCGCGCAAGGCTTTCGCCACCGCCCGGCGGACTTTGACCTCGGGGTCCCGCATCGCTTCGGTGAGAGGCTCGATCGCCTCCGGTCGCGCCGTCTGCGCCAGGGCTTTAGCGGCATTCTCTCGCGTACCGGTGTTAGGGCTACGAAGATCGGCGATATCGTCGTGGAGGGTTTCCTGGATGGCTTTCGACTCGCTCAAAGGTCCGCCACCGACGAAGGCTAAGACTAGAAAAATCCGCAAAAGACGCGTCATGACTCTGTCTCCCTTTGGAAAATCCGCTCGGTTTTTAAGGAAATCACAACAGGTGGTATGTTAACAAAAGCTCCACCCCAGGATCTAGTGGATTCGGGTAGCGCGGAAAGGAGATAACGGGCGCTGGGCCTTGCTTAAACCGTGCTGGGGCACCGACTTACGTGGGCTTACCGGTTCAGGTTCGGAACCTCGCCGCCTGCCATCCGGGCAACAAATCCCTTCGGGTCTTTCAGTAGCTCGGCCGCCTCGGGAAGCGCCTCGATGGCTCGCCGCACCTGGGGATCCTTGGTAATGTACACGCGCTGCGCCGCCTCCATTCCCCAGACGGAATTGACGATCTCACCTTCCAGCACCAGGGCAAGGCGGTCACGATGCTGCAGCAGCTCCTCTCTGGAGAAAGGAACTTCCTCCGCGGTAAGGAACTTGAAGAAGTCCTCGAGCACCGCGTCATCGACCGAGAAGCTCTGGTCTATGAGACGCACGTCCTGGGATCGCTTGGTGCGTATCTCGTCGGGCTGCACTCCGGCGCCCGCCAGATCCGGTGTGCGTCCATCCTTGGCGGCAAAATAGGCCGAATAAGCGGAAATCGCTCGGTGGCTGCCCAAAGCCAGAATGGGCTTGGGAGCCTGCGGGTAGGCCACGTGGATGTCGGGAGCAATGCCTCCTCCACTGAAGACCTCCCTCCCGGCGTCGGTGTACTTGAGCTCGCCGCGTGGGGCGGGCGGCTCCTCGCGACGAGCGGAGAAATAGTAGTCGTCGAACGAGCCGGAGTAGTCTCGCTGAATGCTGCGACCGCTGGGAGTGAAATACTTCGCGGTGGTCAAGGCCAGGCCGTTGCCTTCACTGATGCGATAGATCGACTGTACCAGGCCCTTTCCGAAGGTGATCTCCCCCACGATCAATCCGCGGTCGTGATCCTGGATCGCTCCCGCAACGATCTCCGAAGCCGAAGCACTGCCACGCGACACCAAGACGACCAGGGGTAGATCGTCGTGAGAGCTGGGACGGTTGGCGATGTACTCTTGATCCGAGCCGGGGGTGCGACCTCGCGTATAAACGATCAGCGAGCCTTTCTTGAGAAACTTGTTGGATACCGACACCGCCTGATCGAGCAGGCCACCGGGGTTGTCCCGCAGGTCCAGCACTAGCCCCCGGGCCTTCTGCTCTTTGAGACCCTGCAGGGCCTCCTCCAGCTCGTTCGCGGTAGTTTCGGTGAAGTCGGCGATGCGGACGTAGCCGACTCCGCCCTCGAGGTGGAAGGCATAGGGGACGCTTCGCAATCGGATCTCGTCCCGCACGATGGTGAAGTCGAGCGGCTGGTCGTATCCGGCCCGCGTAATGGAAATGGTCACCGAGCTCCCCTTGGGTCCGCGAAGCCGCTTGACGGCCTCATCGAGGGCCATCCCCCGGGTCTCCTCGCCCTCGATCTTGGAGATGACGTCCTCGGCTCGGATCCCCAGCCGGTACGCCGGAGTGCCCTCGAACGGTGAAACGACGGTAAGGTTGCCGTCGATCATCTGCACCGAAATGCCGAGACCGTGATAGCTACCCTTCTGCCTCTCTTGCAGACTGACGTAATCGCGCCTCTCCAGGAAGTTGGAGTGCGGATCCAGGGTCCGCAGCATGCCACGGATGGAGGCGTGAACGAGCTCTCCCGGCTCGACCTCGGTCGCGTATTCCTGCTCCACGATGCGCAGAACGTCGGTGTAGCGTCGCAGGTACTCTGTGTATCGGCTGGCGGTATCCTGGGCACGCTCGCCGAAGAGGCCGCCCACCAGAGCCCCCGAGGCCACCAGGGTCAAAACCATCGCTGCAACTGGCCTTTTCATCGTCCTCTCTCTTAAATTAATCAAACCATCGTAACAAACGGAGGGGGGTAAGTAAAGCCAAATGCAGACATAAAAGGGGTTGCAGGCTTGGTTTTCAAGGGGACGCAACATATAATGAGACGTTCTCAGGGAACTCAAGGAGGCAGCCATGTTCGGCCCTATCGGGATGCAGGAGCTGATCATCATCTTCGTCATCGCCCTCATCGTCTTTGGCCCTCGCAAGCTTCCTGAGCTCGGAAAGTCGCTGGGCAAGAGTCTGGCGGAGTTCAAGCGAGCCAGCAACGATCTCCGCCACACGCTCGAGGAAGAGATCCGGGTCGAGGACGTGAATCTCGAAAAAGAGAAACCTGCTGCCAAGACTGCCGAGCCTGGCAAGAAGGACGAGCCCTCGACTTCCAAGGAGGACCTATCGAAGAAAACGTCGAAAGCTCCTGAGGCCACGTGGCCCGACTAGGCACCGTACCGCGGGCGTCAATTTGCGGGGTTGCCTCACTCTGCGTGGTCAGACGCCGGATACCCCGCAGGCTCCGGACGAGGCCCGACCGGGCCAGGGAAAACTCTCGAGACGGCTAGCTAAGGATGTCGGAACCCGGGAGCTCGCCCGACAAGATGACCTTTCTGGAGCATCTCGATGAGCTCCGCCGTCGCATCATCGTCGCGCTCCTCGCCGTGACTCTGGCTTTCGGCGTCTGCTTCACATTCGCCCGACAAATCTTCGATTTTCTGATGGGCCCACTGAGGTCGGCCCTCCCTCTGGGAGGGAAGCTCATCGCCACCGCGGTCCCCGAGATCTTCCTTCTCTATCTCAAGATGTCGTTTTTTGCGGGGATCTTCCTTGCCTCCCCGGTCGTGTTGACCCAAGTTTGGCTATTCATCGCTCCCGGCCTTTATCAACGGGAAAGGCGTTACGCGGTGCCCTTCATTTTCTTCGGCACCGGTTTCTTCCTCGCCGGTGCGGCCTTCGGTCACTACGTGGTGTTCCCTTATGCTTCACACTTCCTCACCACATACGGTGGCGAAGGGATTGAGGTCCTCCTCACGGTCTCGCAGGTGTTCTCTTTCTACAGCAAGTTCATTCTGGGAATGGGTCTGGTGTTCGAGATCCCCACCGTGGTGTTCGTGCTGGCGCGCATCGGTCTGGTAACGCCTCACTTCCTCTGGTCCAAGTTCAGATATGCGGTGCTCCTCATCTTCGTGATCGCGGCCGTCATCACCCCCACTCCCGACGTGGTGACCCAGAGCCTGTTGGCCCTGCCGATGATCGCGCTCTACGTCCTATCCATAGGGGTCGCTTGGCTTTTTGGACGAAAGAGGCAGGCGCCGGAAGATCCGTCCCAGGACTAGCGGGGTGCTGGGAAACGCATGCGCACCCCGCGCGAGCGGAGCGAGCCCGGCCCGAATCGTCCGCATCGGGCTCCTTCGAGGGAATCAGATGTTCCGGGCCGACCCACGGAGGGCGACCCACCGGAAAATGGGCCGACGACACCTAAGCGCCGAGCGAAGAGCGAGGCGCCAGGCGCGCGAACGAAGAGTGAGCGCGCACTGATGCAGGGGGAAACTCACCTCCTCCAAGACGGCTGGCGAGGCCCGTCCCCAGGGTATTCCGTTGACTCCCGGTCCCCTTGCCTGTATATTGGCGGCGGTCGCGAACCCTCGGGCTCATCGCGCCAAGGGTTTCATTGCTAGTGTTGACTTCATATGCGCGACACAAGAGATAGATAGAGGGAGGTCGGCGCCGGGCCACCCGACACCACCGGATGCAGAGAAGGAGGGTACCGCTGATGCTTCGCTCACACCGCCCGCTAGCCATCGCGCTGGCATTCTTATTGGGCGCCGCCCGCTTCGTTCTCGGGCAAGAATCAACCCAGTTGGCCGAGCAACAAGAACAACAAGAAGAGGGTACCTACGAAACCGTCCCCGCCCAGGTCACCCGATGGGGAGACACCGGCTTCTTCGATATCTTTTCCGCTTACACGCTACAACGAGGAACGGTATCCGCGGCAGGCTTCCGCGACAATATCGACCGCAGTCCCTTGGATATGGATATCTCGAACTTCATTGGAACGGTTGCCTTCGGCGCCACCGACAAGCTGGAGGTCTTCGGTCGGCTCGACGTGCAACGCCGGATCGATACCGACGCACTCCACGGCGCTCTGAATGCGCCGCCACCGCCACCCAACTACAACGATGAGCCCAGGGTCTCCAAGTCTTGGGCGGCGGGCTTCGGAGACGTCTGGCTGGGAGCCAAATACAACATCCTCTCGGAATACGATGAGCAAGCGGTCGGACTGGCGGTGCGAGGGTTCGTCAAGTTCGCCGCTGCCGACGATGAGGAAGGCCTGGGGACCGGAAAGGCCTCAGGAGGAGCTCACTTGGTGCTCGGGAAGAATCTGGGAGAGCGAGTGGCGTCCTCTTACTACGTGGGATTTCAGGCCAACGGTTCTCCTCCGGACGGCGAGACCTTCGACATCGGAAACGCCTTCCAGTGGGGACTCGGTGTGAGCGCTCCCACCGATAGGGCGATACGAGCCACCGCTCAGGTTTCGGGGCAGAGCTTCAGTGGTGCGGACTTCCAGCAAGACAGCCCGACCGATTTGTTGCTGGGCCTGACGTATCAGACGGAGAGAGGCTTCTTCGTGACCGCGGGGTGGCGCACCAACTTCAATTTCGATCAGCCCGACGAGACCGCTTCCGGGTTCAACGTGAGCATCGGCTACCATCCCGGGACGCGCGGCCGGTACATTCCCCCGCCGCCTCCTCCCGCCAACCGGCCGCCCACCGTAGAGGCGACCGCGAATCCACCCGAGGTCGAAGAAGGAGCCGACTCGACGGTGACGGCGGACGGGAACGATCCGGACGGAGATGCGCTCACCTACAGCTGGCGGGCGCCCGATGGACGCATCACGGGTAGCGGACCGCGAGTGACCTGGACGGCACCCACCGGCACGGAAGGAAGCTTCCCGGTGACCGCCACGGTAGATGACGGGCGCGGCGGAACGGCTTCCGACACGGTGAACATCCGCGTCCACCGCAGGGTGGTGGAGGCCATCGAGTTCGAGGACGTGCAGTTCCTCTTCGACCGCTTCGACCTGACCGACGAGGCGAGAGCGATTCTCGATCGGGTGGCGGCGCAACTCCGAGAGAACGCAAATCTCAACATCGAGATCGAAGGACATTGCTGCAGCATCGCCACCGAGGAGTACAACCTGTCACTGGGAGCGCGGCGAGCCGATACCGTAAAGACCTATCTGGTGCGTGCCGGCATCCCAGAGTCTCGACTCACCACCATAAGCTACGGCGAGTCTCGACCCGCCCATGACAACTCGCGCGAGGTGACCCGCCGACTCAATCGGCGCGCTCACCTGCGGGTGCTGCTGACCGCGCCTAACGACTAAGACTCTCCAAGCAAGAACGATGCCCGGGCACCTGAGGTTGCTCGGGCATTTTTTTCAGGGGCTGGGCAGCTCGAACTCGATGAGATCGCCGAGGCGAAGCCCTTCCTGGAGGGAGAAGTCGGCGGCGACTTCCAACACATATTGGGCTTTCCGGAACGGCCCATAAGTGGGGCAGGGATCTTCCTGGCATGGCGGCACGGCCCGCTCGATGTGCACGATTCTCTTCTCCGTCGATAACCAGATCATGTCGATGGGAAAGCGGCAGTTCTTCATCCAGAAGTCGTGGAACGCCGCCTCCGGGAAAACGAAGAGCATGCCTCGATCGGCCTCCAGACTTTCCCGGAACATGAGTCCGCGAGCCCGTTTCTCGGGCGTCATGGCGAGCTCGGCCTGGATCTTTCGACCGGAGGGGAACCCAATGGGAATCCCTTCTTTTTGTGCGGTCTGCCCGATGAGGCCTACCGCCAAAACAAGCCCGAGTTTCAGCTCCGACGTCATCGAGCCTAAGGCCTCAGTCGATACCGCTTCCCACCAAGGGCACGAAACGCACGGCTGCCAGCCTCTCCACGCGAAACCCTTCCGGCCTTCGCGTGTGCAATTCCAGCTCCTGACTCTGGACTCCGACCGGGATGACCAGTCTTCCACCTTCCGCCAGCTGTTCGAGGAGAGCGGGTGGAACCTCGGGAGGCGCCGCGGTCACCAAGATGCCCTGGTAGGGAGCGTGCTCGGCCCACCCTTCACTCCCGTCGCCTAGCCGGATGTGGACGTTCTGGTAGCCCAGGTCTTCCAGAGTAGCCCGCGCTTGCTCGGCAAGCCGCGGCAGGATCTCCACCGAGTAAACCTCTGCCGCCAGCTCGGCCAAGATAGCGGTCTGGTAGCCGGATCCGGTGCCCACCTCCAGGACCCTCTCGTCGCCTTGGAGTGCCAACGCCTCGGTCATCAAGGCGACGATGTACGGCTGGGAAATGGTTTGTCCCTCACCGACGGGCAGAGGATGATCTTCATAGGCCCCGGAGCGCTGCGCCTCAGAGACGAAGCGATGTCGCTCGATTTTGCGCATGGCCGCCAGAACCCGCTGGTCCCGAATCCCGCGGCGGGCGATCTGCTCGTCGACCATCCGCTGGCGCTCAGCGGCCAGGCTCGCCTCAGTCGGCGGACCTCCGTTCCCTTTAAAGAGGCCTAAGATCAGGGAGGCCGAGCCGGCCAGCAGCGTCAGTAGGCCTTGGCAAAGTAAACGCGACGCGCTCCCTCCTTGTTACAGACCACACAGGCTTCATCCGGCTGGCTCCCGAGCGGAATCACGCGGATGGTAGCGGTGGTGTCGGTTTTCACCTGGTCCTCGCAGTCTGGGCTCCCGCACCACGGAGCGATGATGAACCCGCGACGCTCGCTCACCACGCGCTGGAGCTCACGGTAGTTGGTAACCTCGGTCGTGTTGTCGACTTGGAACTTGCGCGCCTTGTCCAGCAGATCCCTTTGGATCTCTTCCAGGAACAAAGGGACTCTGGTCGCCAGGGAATCCCAGTCGATGGGAGCCTTGGCGCGGCTGTCCCGACGAACGGACACGACCTGGGAGCTCTGGACGTCCTTGGGTCCGATCTCGAGGCGAAGCGGGACGCCTCGCATTTCCCACTCCGCGTACTTCCAGCCCGGCGTGTACTCTTCCCGGTCGTCGAGCTTCACGCGGACCCCGGCGGCGGAAAGCTTGGCGGTAATTTCGAGAGCATGGGGCAGAACGCTCTCCCTCCAATCGCCGATTGCGATAGGGATCACCACCACCTGGTGAGGCGCCACCCGAGGCGGCAGAATGAGACCCGAGTCGTCGCCATGGACCATGATCAAAGCGCCGATTAACCGCGTCGTCACACCCCAGGACGTCTGCCATGGATGCTTGAGGGTTTGATCCTTATCCTCGAACTGAATGCCGAAGGCCTTGGCGAAGTGCTGGCCGAGATTGTGGGAGGTTCCCGCTTGTAGGGCGCGACCATCCGACATCAGTGCCTCGATGGCATAG
>DATDRI010000134.1:0-2388 GCA_035291825.1 Vicinamibacteria bacterium
TGCTCGAAGTAGCCCTGAAAGCGTGCCGGTTGGCCGCTATCGGTTCCCAAGGCAACCGTGGCGCCACCATCGACCAGCTTCTTGAGGTTGGCGGAGGCCACCACCAGTGCTTTCTTGTAGGCCTGGGCGCTCCGGCTCTCCCGTACCTGTTGTTGCCGGGCGGGATCCTTTAGTTGTTCGATGACCTCTGGATCGACTTCCCGCAGAAAGAAAGGATCCTCGAAGAAATCGGGGACGTCCTGGTAGATGAAAGTCACCATCTCCCTGACCAGGGTCGGCGTCTGGCAGACGTTGCGCTCCTTGAGGAGCGTAATGAAATCCTCATCCACTTCCTGGTCCCGCACGCTATGGGCGAGAAAATCCACACCGGCTTCGAGGAGACCCTTAGCGTCGTCCAGATAGTAGAGGTGCGCGGTCACCTTCAAGCCGCGCTCGTGAGCTCGTCGGATGGCCGTCCGATAGAACTCCGGTGTGGCTTTTTGGGTGGTGCCTAGATTGTCATCCACGCGGAGCTTGATGAAGTCGACGCCCATGTCGGCCATCTCATCGACCATCTTGATCCCTTCCTCGGCCGTTTGTCCGTCCAGCGCCGATCCCGCGATATAGAGCCTTGCCCGGTCGAGGTCACTCGAATTTTGGGAGTCCCGAACTCCCAAGCCGGGATCGACGTCGCCACCCAGGCTCACCACCGTGGTCACACCGTAGCGGGCGTAGCGGCTGAGCTGATCCAGAACGTTCTCTTCGGTGTAGTTGTCCGGGCTGGACTCCAGTCCCTTGGTCTGGCCGACGTGGCCGTGGGTCGCGATGAGTCCCGGGATGATGGTTTTTCCGGAGACGTCGACTCGTTTTGCTCCGTCGGGAACGAGGGTCGATCCGGTCGGCCCGACGGCTTCGATGCGGCCGTCGCGCACCAGCAAGACGCCGCTCTCGAGCGGATCGCTACCGGTGCCGTCGAGGATCCTCGCGCCCACGAAGGCAGTGAGGCCTGGGGTCTCCCCGAGCTCCTGGGCGGGTGGTGTGCTGGCGCTCTCACACCCTATGAGTCCCGCCACCAGCCAGCCGGCGAGAGCAGGAGCCCTCAGCCCGAGCGCAGGGGGAGGCGAAGCCGACTCCCGAAGCGAGAAGCCGTGGGGGTGGGGCCCCGCGGCACCCATAGAAGACCGCTCGCGATGGAACATGACTTCCTCCTCAGGTAGAAAACAGAAGAGCCGCAGAGCCCTATGGCTCTGCGGCTTTCTGCTGGAATGCGTTGTTGCCGCGCTTTATCTAGTCAGATGCGACGTACCGCTTCGGCTCGCCTACCAGGTTCGCTGGATTCGCACCGGGTTTCGGCGTGAACTTCTGCGGGCGGCCGATGTGGACGTCCGCGGTATAGAGGGAGCCCTCGCTGTCGACGTCGAACTGGTGTACGCCATAGAATCCACCCGGCATGGCTCCGAACGTTCCCCATGAATAGAGGAGATTCCCAGCCAGGTCGAACTTGGTGAACTTCTGGGTAGTGCCGTCGCTCACCCAAAGGTGCTGGTCGGCTGACATATAGATGTAGTACGGCCTTCGGATGTTCGGCCAGGCCTCCAGGAACGTGCCGTTCTCATCGAAGATCTGTACGCGGGAGTTGGCCCGATCGGCCACGTAGACCCGACGGTCGTCGTCGATGGCAACGGCGTGCACGGTGTTCATGTAGCTGGGTCGCGTCTCGTTGGGGGGAGTGCCTTTCTCTCCCCAGGTGAGCAAGTACTTGCCGTCTTTGTCAAACTTCGCGACGCGTGTGTTCGTGTAGCCGTCGGAGATGAAGAACGTCCCGTCCGGCAGCCAGGCGACGTCGGTCGGCCGGGCGAAATGGGATGGATCGTAGCCGGGCACCTTGAACTCACCGAGCGTCATCACGATCTGTTTACCGTCGTTGGTGAACTTGACGACCTGGTGGGCGCCGTCATCGATGAGCCAGACATGCTGTTCCGGGTCGTAGGGGCTGATCTTCACCTTGTGGGTCCGCACGAAGAGGCCGTTGTGCTGCTCCCAGGAGTCGATCATTTTCCCATCGCGATTGGCGATGTACAGGTTGTGATCCCAACGAGGATGCCGGTCCGGTTCGCTCGCGGACAGGCTATACCCCGAGGCATTCCGCTCCGGTTCGAGGCTCCCGGGGCCGAAGTCGCTACCGCCGTCCGGGAGAACCGGCAAGCAACCCCGCTGGAAGATGAGCACCCGATTGGGTGAGTCAGCAAAGATACCGGCGGTTGAACCGAATGTATAACCTTCGCCGCAGGGATTTTGGGGCCAACCGGCGACTAGGTTGTAGGGACCGGTCAGGTCATCTCCACCTTTCTCGGCTAGCACCCAAGGCGTCGCAGCCACGGCCACAACGAACAGAAGAACCGCAGTCAG
>DATDRI010000135.1:0-4407 GCA_035291825.1 Vicinamibacteria bacterium
GCCAGACCCTCAGAGTGCCCGACGATCACCCCGGATGCTACCAATCGCGCTCTTGTCGGGGGGCCATGGTCTACAAGGGTTTCGATGCCCAGCCGGGCTTTTGGTCCTATGACGGAGAGTACTGGTACATCTGGGCGTCGCGCCTTTCGACTTCCGGCGAGTGGATCGAGTGTCTTCCCGAGACCGAGGAGACTGAGGAGGTCGAGGAGACCGAGGAGTCCCGATCGCCTTAAGCCCGCCTCCTTTTCAAGAGGGGAATTGGATCGAAGGGCGTTTGGGCCGGACGGGAAGGAGATTCGCTGTGGCAGGAAACTTGCAGACAGGACGCTGCTGGACAAAAAGGTTAAGATCTAACGAGTTCGGGAGGACGAAGCGTTGGGACTGCAGATTCTCATTGCCGGCTGTGCCGCGGACGAGCGCCCGCGAGTGGAAAACACCGTTAGGAGAGCCATTGGAGCGCGCGCGGACTCGGGCGCCTGGAGCGTCTCGCTGGTCAAGCTCGGTTCAGAATGGTCGGTGACCATCGACGGGCCGGAGCCCTTCAGGGGACTGTCGCTCACCACCCCCGAGATTCGCCTTCAGAATGCCATCGTGGAGGCTCTCTCCAAGACGAAGCCCGCCGCCGGTCGTCCCGCGGCGGCAAGACCCGCCAGGCCGGCAACCTCCCCTGTATCTTCAACATCGGAAACACGCGACCGGCACCGATGTCCCCAGTGTGGAGCGGATTTCCTCGTCATCTACGCGATCCAGCCGGGCGAGCCGACCACCAAGGCGCCGGTCGCCTGCCCTGGCTGCTGGCAGGTCACCCAGGTGCCGGTCTCGGAGACTGCCGCCCAGCATCAGGACTACCGAGCCGAAGCCGTCTGAGTCCGACCCGCGGAGGTCCGTGGCCGGGAATAAACCGGCCGCCAGGCTGTATGCTTCATGTGGAGGCTGCCATGATGAGATGGTTGTGGATCGCGGTGATGGCGGTGTGCGTCGCCTGTGCCAACAGTGCCGACGCTCCGCAAGAAGAGATGATGGGCGGAATCGCCGACTCAGGTGTAGCGCCGGCGCGCCGAGGGCCGGTCGGTCTTGAAATGCAATCGACGAAGGTCGCTGCCGAAGCGCCCAGCCTGGGAGCGGTGCCCCTGCAGGCACCGACGGCGCCACCGGTCGACGAGCGGAAGATCATCCGCCACGGGTCGGTGAGCCTCGAGGTCTCGTCGGTCGAAGAGACGTTGACCGGAATCAAAGGGTTGGTGGACGCGGCGGGGGGATACGTCACCAACGAGTCGGTCAGTCAGGACGAGTACTCCACCAAGTCGGGGTCCATTCTTTGCCGCGTGCCCTCCGACCGGCTCGACCAAACTCTCGATGCCCTGCGGGAGCTCGGGGAAGTGGAATACGTCTCCATTAACGCCGACGACATTACCGACCAGTACTTCGATCTGGAAGTTCACATGGAGAATCAGAAAGAGCTGGAGGTGCGGCTCGTCGAGCTCTTGAAACGTCCCACCAACGAGCTGGACGATCTGTTGGCCGCCGAGCGCGAGCTCGCCCGGGTGCGGACGGAGATCGATTCGATGGAGGGTAGGAAGCGGCTTTGGGACAACCAGATCGCCTATTCCACCATATCAGTGAGCTTACACGAGCCCGCCCCCGCCGTCCCCGGGGGAGGCGTCTTCCGCGCGTTGTGGAGCTCTTTCGGTCGCGCCGGAGAGAATTTCGTTCTCACCGTGGCGGAGTTGATTGCGGTGACGGGGACGATCGTCCCGATTGGATTGGCGATCCTCGTCGCTTGGTGGGGCGGCCGAAAGGTCTGGAGACGCCGGAAGAAATCCACCGATTCTCCCACGAGCTAGCGAAGACGTGCACGTCACTGAGCCCATGACCTTGGTGACGGACTACCTGTTGGCCGGGGAGTCGATCCTGCTGGCGCTCTCGCTTCTGCTGCGAAGCCGTGCGGCGGGACGAGGGGCGGTGGGTCTCTGGGGGGTGGCGTTTCTGGTCGGCGGGCTAGCCGCGCTGGCCGGCGGCACCGCACACGGGTTCCGGCTCCACTTGGGGGAGGCGAACTGGAGCGTGGTTTGGAACCTCACGGTGGGATCCATCGGAGCGAGCGCGGTGCTGATGCTGGCGGCGGGTATCCGGTCGGTGCTCCGTTCGGAAGCCAGCGGGGAAGCCGAGCGCCAGGCCGGCGTCGGCTATCTCAAGAAGGGCATTCTGGTCAGCTTGGTCGGCCTGTCCATCCTGTTGGGCAAGCTCTCACTGCACCGGCACCTCAACCAGAACGACCTCTACCACCTGGTACAGATGCTGGGGCTCTTCCTCTTCTACCGAGGCGCCCTTCTGCTACACGGGTTGGAGGTAAAGAAAAGCCCCAAGACCTAGAAACTGCCGCTCACTCCCTTGAAGCCGTGCATTGCCTGTTTGGTCGCCCACCACACGACCCGCCGGGTGTTGTAACAGAACCCCAGGATGTAGTTGCAGGTGGACAGGCAGTGCTTGGTGCACTCCTCCTTCATCTCGTCGAGCTGCTGGTGGTCGAACTTGTGATTCCCCACCGTGCCCCAGTCGTGGCTGGCGGAGTACATCGGGAAGCAGGGCGCCAGAGTTCCATCCACGCGGATGATCAGCATGTTGTGGCCGGCGCGGCAGTTCCAGCGCTCCTTGACCTCGCCCCGCATGAGGTTCTTCATCTCGTGCAGATGCGACAGGGGATTCACGATCCTCTGGCCGTTCTGATGCCGGTCGATGATCCAGTCCAGCAGGTCGTCGACCTTGGAATAGTCTTCCGGCCGAAGGTAAGTCTCGTTCTCTTCCAGATGCTTGAAGTGACCCTGCTCGATCATGGGAGCTTCGTTGATGTGGAAATCGATGGAGATGTTCCGCTCCTTGGCGAGCTTGGTGAGCGCCACCACGTCGTCCATGTTGTTGCGGCAGATGTTGGTGTTGATGGCCACCGTGTAGCCATAGCGCCGCTGTCGCTTGAGAAGATACTCGAAGTGGTCGCGGATCGGGTCGAGTGCCTTGGGAAGCGAAGGCTTCACCGGAATGCTGTCGATGGCCAGGTTCACGGTGGCCAGGCCGGCATCACCGAGCCGATCGATCACGTCCGGGCGCATCAGCCGGCCGTTGGTGGGCAGGTAGACGAAGAAGCCCTTCTTGGCGGCGTAATAGGTCACCTTGTGAACGAAGTCCGGCCGCAGTAGGGGCTCACCCCCCATCAAGGCGAGCACCCGATTGCCGAGCGATTCCAGCCAGTCGATGGACTGCCGGGCGGTTTCTTCCTTCATCCCCTTGACCGCGTTGTTGTAGGCCCAGCAATAGTGACAATCCAGATTGCATTTATAGTCCGTGAAGAGATAAGCGATGATCGGGCGGAGCTCCTTACGGTTCTTGAGCGAGCGCGACTGGAAGTAGGGCTTGCCCCAGGCGTTCCAGGTCCGCAAGGCGTTCATACTCTGGTACTCGGTCAGAGTGGGCTCCACGGTCTCGGAATAGGCGCGTTGCGGATAGACCGGCTCGGGTAGCTTTTGCCCTGGGAACTCCGGTTGCGTCATCTCTTTGGCCTGGGGCTCCATGAGGATCTCGTGGAGCTTCACGTCGATTCGATAGGGGGCTACTGTCGTCGTGCCCCGCGGCACCGCCTGCTGTTCTGCCATCAGAAACTCCTTCCTCGGGCCGATTCGCCAGAAACGACCCAACCCCCAATCATATCCAAAATCGCCGCAATTCCCCAACCTCAAATCACGCTCGTCAGCGGTTTCGCTTTTGTTTCGGCCGGGTGGTGCCGGCCTTCCCCTCATGACGAACAGAAGATCTTGATCAGGTCGTACCAGAAATCCAGGGCGTCGAAGAACGCCTCGACGCCGATACGCTCGTCCCGGCCGTGGGCCCGCATATCGTCTGGATCGTCGAACAGCGCCCCGAACCCGTAGGTAGGGATGCCCGCGTTGCGCAGGTAGAGGCCGTCGGTCGCTCCCGTCGACATGACGGGAACGATGGGCACCCCAGGGAAGTGGACCGCGGCAAGCTGCCGGAGAGGCTCGACGACCGGCGAAAGAGGCGAGGGAGGGCTCGGCACCGGCTCGGCGATGCGGCTAATCCGGATGCGGTCGTCGCCCACCACGCGGTAAAGCGTACGCTCCACGTCCTCAATGGACTCTCCGGGCAGAATGCGGCAGTTCACCACCGCCCGCGCCGTTTGAGGGAGCGCGTTCTCGGCATGGCCGGCGGAAAGCATGGTGGCCACACAGGTGGTGCGCAAGTTGGCGTTGTAGTAGGGACTTCGCGACAGCCGCTCCACCGCTTGCGGATCCGGTGGAGTCTCCAGAATGGCTTTCATGTCGTCGGCGACTCCACCCGTTTCCAGCTCCGCCGATTGCTGGAAGAAGGCGCGGGTGATCTCGTTGAGCTGGACCG
>DATDRI010000136.1:0-1899 GCA_035291825.1 Vicinamibacteria bacterium
CCCCTACCTCGGCTTCTTTGCCACGCAGGAGGCCTACCTCCGGAGCATGCCCGGTCGCCTCGTTGGACAGACCGAAGACAAGCATGGGCGGACCGGCTACGTCCTGACGCTCTCCACCCGCGAGCAGCACATCCGTCGGGAGAAGGCGACGTCGAACATCTGCACGAACGAAGGACTCTGCGCCCTGACTGCCACCGTGTACCTCTCCCTGCTGGGCCGGACCGGCCTCAGAGAACTTGCGCTGCTGAATCTTCGCAAGACCGCCTACGCCAAGGCGGCATTCTCCAAGCTCCGTGGATATGAGGTCCGATTCTCCGGACCGACCTTCAACGAATTCGTCGTCAGGTCAAAGAAGCGGACGCCGGCTCAGGTGAACCGGGCGTTGCTGGGAAAGAGGATTATCGGCGGGATGGAGCTGGGGCGATTTTATCCGGAGCTCGCTGATTGCTTGCTTCTCTGTGTCACAGAAGAGAACAGTCGCGAGGAGATCGACGCGCTCTGCAAGGCGATGGGAGGTGCGCGATGAAGGACGAGACGATCGGCATCCAGGGGCTTGCATTCCATGAGCCGCTCCTGTTCGACCAAGGGTCCAAGGGGAGGACCGCCTGTTCGCTCCCGGAGAGCGATGTCCCGGAGGTGAAGCCGGAGCGGCTCCTTCCGAAGAAGCTCCTTCGTCATGATATCCCGGGTTTTCCCGAGCTGTCCGAGGTTGAGGTCGTGCGCCACTTCACCCGGATGTCGCAATGGAACTACGGAGTGGACCTCGGTTTCTATCCGTTGGGGTCCTGCACCATGAAGTACAACCCGAAGATCAACGAGGACGTGTGGCGGCTGCCCGGGTTCTCCCGCGCCCACCCGTATCAGCCGGAGTCCCTGGCCCAGGGCGCCTTGCAGTTGATGTTCGAGCTGGAGCAGTATCTGGCCGAGGTGAGCGGGATGGAGCGTGTCTCACTTCAACCGGCAGCCGGTGCCCATGGAGAGCTGTTGGGAATGATGCTGATCCGGGCCTATCTGGAGTCCAAGGGGAACCCGCGCAAGCGTGTCTTGGTCCCCGATTCTGCCCACGGGACGAATCCGGCCAGCTCCGCCCTCTGCGGCTACCAGGTGATCCAGATCAAGTCGGGGCCGAAGGGCTGCGTGGAACCTCGCGCGGTCGCTGAGGCAATGGACGAAGACGTCGCCGCCATCATGGTAACCAACCCCAACACCTTGGGCCTGTTCGAGGAGCACATCGCCGAGATCGCCAAGATCGTTCACGGCAAAGGCGGGCAAGTTTACTGCGACGGCGCCAACCTGAATGCCATCATGGGGATCTCCAGACCGGGCGATACGGGGATCGACGTTCTCCAGTTCAACCTCCACAAGACGTTTTCTGTCCCGCACGGAGGTGGGGGTCCTGGCGCCGGGCCGGTCGGGCTCAAGGCGCACCTCGCCCCTTTCATGCCGATTCCGGTCGTCGAGAGGAAGGGTGACCGGTTCGTCCTGAATCACAACCTGCCGTCCAGCGTCGGCAAGGTCCGCGCCTTTTACGGCAATTTCGCGGCGCTCGTCCGGGCTTACGCCTACATCCGTTCGCTGGGCCCCTCGGGGCTGCGGCGCGTGGCCGAGGTGGCCGTCATCAATGCCAATTACCTGATGAGCCAGCTCAAAGGTCACTACCATCTGCCATACGACAAGTTCTGCAAACATGAGTGCGTCTTCTCCGACGCGCGCCAGATCCCGCACGATGTCCACACCCTGGATATCGCCAAGCGGCTGATGGACTATGGGTTCCACCCGCCGACCATCTACTTCCCGCTGATCGTCAGGGGCGCCTTGATGATCGAGCCGACCGAGACCGAGAGCAAGGAGACGCTCGATCAATTCATCGCCGCCATGAAGAAGATCGCCGAGGAGGCC
>DATDRI010000137.1:0-1669 GCA_035291825.1 Vicinamibacteria bacterium
GGGGGAGAGGGGCAGGGCCTCGAGCTCGCGCTGGCCCTGCTTGGTGAGCAAGCTCTGGCCTGAGGTGGGCTGCGGTTCGCGCCGTAGCCCTTCGCATTCCGGCTTGGGGGCTGCCGTCGCTCGGCTACTTCCCGGCCAGACCGGACCGGGCCCGTCTGGGTTCTGCCCTCGTGCTGCCCTCTTCGGGGTAAGATTTGGGACAGGGCGGGACAGGTGACAGAGGGGGCGACGCTCGGACAAGTCGGAAATGCTTACCGTGTTATTTCGGAGTCCCGCCGCCGGGGTTCGGCGGGTCCAGCTTCCCAAGCTGGACGTCGCCGGTTCGAATCCGGTCGCCCGCTCTAGAAAAAACAACGGGTGCCCTTCTGGAGCGGGGAGCCTAATGGGGCACAAGCGCACGAAACGTCGACATTGAGACGGAGATCAGACCCCTGGAGCACGAGTCCCAGATTCGCGAATTAGACACCAGGCGGGACCTTTTTCTCTCCCACAGCTCCTTCGACAAGCTTGTCGTTCGGAAGGTCGCTGCCGATGTAGAAGCCCATGAAGGACCCGACGGTCGACGGCTGACGGTCTGGCTTGATGAGGCCGAGATCCGTCCCGGCCAAAGCATCCCCGGTGCAGTGAACGCCGGTCTCGAGACTAGCCGCCTCTTTGCGCTGCTCCTCAGTCCCAGCTATTTCGGAAGCAAATCCGGCTGGACCGATGCCGAGTGGCACGCAATCCTTCACACCGACCCGGACAACCGGCGTGGGCGCATTCTGCCCATCCTCATCGCAGACTGCCCGAAGATCCCGTCGCTCCTCAGGCATCTCCGAATCATTGACATGCGGGAAGCGCGCTACGAAGAGGGGCTTCGCGAGCTCCTGAGCATCCTGCGGGATGAGCCCCAGCCGAGCGCGACAATCTACAAGGGTCAGCTCATCCTCGCTGGGCGCCGAGTCGCGCGTGCGACCCTTGTCGCCGAGCGGGCGGTGGTGGCCGCCGAGCCCGCCGCGGCCATGGAGTCCCTCTCGTGCAACCTACTGGCCATCGAGCGGCTTCCGAGCTTCGTGTACACGGCGCCGATCGCGAAGTTGCTCCGGACACCGCGGCTCGATGGCACCTACGCTCTTCCGCCCAAAGCCGTTGTGAAGCAGGCGATCCGGGACTCCCAGGAGCAGGCCGACAGGAAACCGTTCATGCCGGCCTTCCGCATCGTCGGCGAGGAGATCGTCAGCTTCCACGACCTCGAGACCGGGGACAGCGTGTTGGGTGCAGGGGTCGAGCGGGACCAAGCCGGACGGGACCGCACCGAAGAATGGCTCTCGGATCCGGATGACCGGAAGGTCATCACCTCCCTCTTCAACATGGCAGTGTCGCGGCACGCGCACCGACAGGGGCTCAAGGAGGACCATGAGAAGCAGCACCGCTTCTTCTTTCCGCCGAAAGACGGAAATCCCTGATCCTTCACCTGGAAGCCGTTTCGGAACACCGCGTCCCGCGAAGTCGTCGGCCGGCGGCGGGGCCCGATGAGAGAGTTCTGGCGACACGCTGCCGCCTACCTCGCGATGACCTTTCTGGGGAACCGGTTCTACTTGAAGATCGACCCCACGTGGGTCTTCACCACGGACGGCGAGCACGTCATGCGCGGCCCGGAGGTGGGGAGGCTCGCCATACAGTGGAGCGG
>DATDRI010000138.1:0-1601 GCA_035291825.1 Vicinamibacteria bacterium
GATGGAACGTTCTTCACCGCGGATGACGGTAGTGACCATGCCGCGGGAGTGGAGCGAGTCTTCGAGTCGCTTTATCTCCCTTGGGGTTACGTCCTGTCGCAAGACGATGATCATAGATACCTACTCATAATGTCTGAATGGATTGGGAAGAGAGAAGTGTGCGCCGCTAGGCGCTAAAATGGCGAGAAAGGAATGAATGTCCTAACGCTGACATCATCATGGGCGCAGTCTAGCAGCCAGGGCCCCGAGAGGTCAAGCGAAAGCTTTCTCTTGTGGTATGGCGTCCTCCCCTGCTATTCTGCGCCTCTTTTGTGCTCTTATGATGGTGCGGCCCATTTCTATCGCGTACCTCATCCTGCCTGTCTTCCTCTCCGGGGCTCCCCCGGCAACTTCCACCCCCTTACTTCCACAGGAGGACGAGACATGGCGTGCGCCCCTGGCGAATCGGAACCAATTTCCTCCCGCATTTCTCTTCATCTCACTGGAGCCGGAACGGGCCCAGGTGTTGAGAAAAGGTGAGCGCAGCCTGCTCTTCAATCTTGATTACTCCAACATCCTCCTACCGCAAACCGGAGCCGAATCCCTCGTGATCGACCTGGAATCGCTCCGCGCGCTTTTCCAGGGCAAGGCGGGCGTGGGAGGAGACTTCGAGATCGCCGCAAGCCTACCCATCTACTGGATGCAGGGCGGCTTCCTCGACCCCTTCATTTCTGGTTTTCACCAGGCGTTTAACCTCCCGAACCCCTTTCGAGATCGCGAGCCAAACAACCTGTTCCGTTACCACTGGCGGGTGGAGGGAACGTCGGTTCTCACGCGTGAAGACGGTTTTCTGGCTCTCGGCGATCTGACCCTACAACTGAAGAGAGCCGTCGTCTGGAAGAAGCTGGGCGCCACCGAGGTCGCGGCACGAGCGGCCGTCAAGATTCCAACCGGCAGCCGAGAGCGCCTGGTGAGCAGCGGGGGGACGGACCTGGCATTCGGTGGCGAGCTGAGCCGAGTGGGTCGAAAGATCGGGGGCTTCTTCAATATCAACTACCACATGACCTCCGATCTGGACGAAGCCCGCTCCAAGAACTTCTTCTCTCTGATGGCTGCCGTCGATTGGCGCTTCAAGCCGACACTGGCGGCGGTGTTTCAGTACGATCAATTCCAGCCTTTCTTGGAAAGCGAGATCAAGGTCTTGCGGCAGAGCGCCCGTCAGATCATCGTGGGGCTCCGCTGGCGCCGATCGAACCGATTCCAGTTCGAGTGGCGCTTTGCCGAGGACCTCTCCACCACCTCGCCCGACTTCACTCTTGGATTCCAGATCCTCTATCACTGGAAACGCCGGCAGCCGGCTCCGCCTGCGAACTGATGCTCACTCCGGCTCGAGAAGGGCCGCGGCCAGGAGAGGGATCATGATCTCGTGGTGGCCCACCAACTCGTAGCCGCGGCCGGATCCGGTGACCGGGCGCTCCACCACGTTCTTCCGCGGCCGGTAATGGCGCATGAAATCGAAGCTGGCCGTCGAGAAATTGGAAAGTGGATGACCGAGGTTGCGCACCACACTGACCGCCTTCAGAAAGACTTCCGGCAGCACCACCGCCGAGCCTACGTTGAGA
>DATDRI010000139.1:0-3253 GCA_035291825.1 Vicinamibacteria bacterium
TTCTCGGTTCGGGTGCGAGCGATGTAGCCCAGGTCATGAAACGCAGTGAGACCGCAGGACTGATCCTTGCAACCGGAGAAGGCAACCTTGAACTTCCGGCCAAAGTCCTGAGCATCGGGATGACCTAGCAAGAAATAGCTGCACGCCTTGGCGTAGGGCGTGACGTCGAAGGTCTCGTCGCGGCATACGCCGGCCAGAGGACAGGCGGTAACGTTTCGCACCGAGTTACCGCAGGCCTCGCGAGTCGTGATACCGACCGACGCCAGGCGCCTCATGAGGTCCGGGGTATCGTCGATCTGAACGAAGTGCAGCTGAAAATCCTGTCGGGTGGTGACGTGAACGATGCCATCGGAATAATCCTCGGCGAGCTCGGCCAGGACGTCCATCTGATCGGGAGTGACGCTTCCGAAGGGAATCTTGATCCGCTGCATGCCCGGCGCATCCCAGAAAGTCCCCGGACCCTTCATCACCGAAGGGGAGGGATAGTCGAGCTTCTGGGTCCGCTTTCCATCGTGTCGCTGACCGTTGTCGTACCGCTGCCCGTAAATGCCGCGCCGCAGCCGAGTCTCGTTGAAGAGCTTCTCGTCGAGCTTGCCTTGCCGGCGAAGCTCGAGCTCGGTCGCGAAGATGTCGATCTCTCGACCGAGCTCCGGCGGCATCCGATCCGAGAGCGCCTGCTTCCAGGTGGGGTTGCTCATGCGGGCACTCCTTTCTGCAAGGCCGGGTGAAGGTGATGCGCGATGGCGATGCGGTCCGCCAAAGAAACCACCTCGCCAATGACCAGCGTGCCGGGGAGGTCGGTGGGATCGAGTGGCATCTCGCTCATCTCCTTTAGGCTACCCAGCCAGGTGGTCGACCGCGGAGTCGATGCGGCGAGCACCAGAGCGGCGGGTGTCTCGGGTTGCCAGCCTCGAGCGATGAGAAACTGGACGATCGAGCGCCGCTGGGCGAGTCCCATGAGCACCACCAGGGTCACTGAGTTGGGGACAGTGCCCGTGAGCAACGGACGATAGGATTCCGGGGCGTGTCCCGAAACCACCAGGAAGCCGGACGCCAGGCCGCGGTGCGTCACCGGAATGCCGGCGAGAGCGGGCGCGGCGATCGCGGAGCTCACTCCGGGAATGACCTCGAACGGAATTCCCGCCGCGGCGAGGGCGAGTGCCTCTTCCCCGCCCCGTCCCAGAACGAAGGGATCGCCACCCTTGAGGCGGGCGACACGCTCCCCCCGCAATGCGGCATGGATCATGATGCGGTGAATGGTCTCCTGCGGCGTGGACTTGCGTCGGGCACGCTTGCCGACGTCGAAGGCCCGCGCTCGCGGAGCGAGAGCGAGCACTTCCGGCGAGACCAGGGCGTCGTGCAGAATGAGATCCGCTTCGCTGAGACGTCGCGCCGCCTTGACGGTGAGAAGCTCGGGATCTCCCGGTCCAGCTCCAATCAGTGAAACCAGTCCCTTCATCATCCGGAACGGTCTTGATAAAGGTCGTTCAAGGCACGCAGCAACAAAGGACGGCGCTCGGCCATCGGGACATGTTGTTCGCGCCAGATGCGGCGCGAGCGCTGGGCCAGGTCCGTCCACTCCTCGAGCTCGTCGGGAAGCAAGCTCTCCAACGCTTCCCGCAGCAATCCGGAGAGCGCCGGTGCCGCGCCGTCGGTTGAGATCCCGACGGTGACCCCGGCACGACGCACCACCGCCACGCCGTAAGCCGTCGCGCTGGCGACATCGTCCACCGCGATGACGAAGATGCGACGCTCGGTGGCCGAGGCGGACACTTCGCGGTTGACCTCGAGGGGTGCCGCGGCGATGGCAAACCAACAACCGTCGAGATCGGTGGGCCGGAACGCGCGGCGAATCACCGTCAAATTCGGATGGTCGATCTGGAAATGGATTTCCGGGGCGACGAGGTCGACCAGAGCCCCGGCTTCCAGGAGACTCCCGGTCTTGGACGCGGCCACCGCGCCCGCGCCCACCACCAGCACACGGCGACCCTCCACCTTCAGGGAGATGGGAAAGAGAGGGGGCAAGGTTAGGACCCCGTTGGCTGCAGTACCGGTAACAACACGATCTGGGAAGAACGGTTGTGAATCCCACACTCCGTCTTCCCCTTGCCCCGCCACCGACCGGCCCGCGGGCTCTCGCCCGCTTGGACCGGGCTGGTGCAGGGAGCGCAACCGATGCTCGGATAGCCCTGCTCGTGAAGCGGATTGAAGGGGACGTCGTGCTCGCGCACATAGTCGCGAACGTCCTGGGCGGTCCATTCCACCAGGGGATTGATCTTCACCAGACCAAACTTTTGATCGTGCTCCAGCATGGAAGCGTTGGCTCGGTCGGGCGTCTGATCGCGCCGCAGAGCGGTGATCCAGGCGTCGGCGCCGGCCAAAGCGGCACGGAGCGGCTGGACCTTCCTCATCTCGCAGCATCGATCCGGATCTCGTTCCCACAAGGCGTCACCGAACCGCTCCGCCTGCTCCCCGACCGTGAGCTCCGGCCGAACCGCCCGAATGGTCAGGTCGTATCGCCGCTCGAGGGTCTTCCACAAGGTGTACGTCTCTTCGAAGAATAGGCCGGTGTCGAGCGTGAAGATGTCCACCGGCAGTTTGTTTCGGCCAATGAGGTCGGTGAGCACGCACCCTTCCATACCAAAGCCGGTGGCCATGACCAGCCGCGGCGCAAAACGCTCGGCCGCCAGCCGTAGTGTCTCGGTGGTTTCTCGTACCTTGACCTGTCGGTCCGTGTCTCGCGTCGTCTGCAGCAGTTCCATCTCTTACCTCGACCCCAAAGTCTCCAAGATCCCGACCCAATAAAACAAAAAGCCCAGGTCCTTGGGACCTGGGCCACAAGCCGCTTGGCTATGTTATCTACTTATAGAGGGCGTAGCCTCCGAAGATCCTGAGCAGGCTGCCCGACATGCATCTCTCGTCCAAGTGGCAGGTGGCCCGGTCCCCCGGGCCCGCTACACGCGCAGGACATCCGAATCTGCATGTCGTTCCAACTCATCTTGGTCTTATTCTGACCGAGTCCAGGCCGGCTGTCAAATAAAAATATGACCTGGTTAGTCAATAATATAAGTATTTTATAATCAGTTAGTTACTGTCGCAGTGGGGGGCGTCAAATGTATACAGTGGCCGTCGGCGGAGCATCTCTTTGCTTCTTCTCGCTGGTCGTCTATGATGGGTCACCCATGGGGCTCTCGGACCTAACGGATCGCTCGCGGTGGATCCAGCGCTTCGCTTCTCGCCTGAAATTCCCCTA
>DATDRI010000140.1:0-11667 GCA_035291825.1 Vicinamibacteria bacterium
TCGATGAGAGCATAGGCGCTATTCATCGAGATCTCGTTGACGCTCAGCAGAACGTCGCCGGTGCGAATGCCGGCATCGTCCAGCACCGTTCCTCCCGGCAATCGCGTGATGCGAAAGCCTCTGACCTCGCCTTCCACCACCCGGGGAGTGACACCGGTGTGCGTCAAGATGCGCGGCATTTCTTCCGAAAGCCGCTCTTCCACCAGAGAGCGCTGAAGCTCCCTTCTCGCCCCTTGGTGGCTGGAAGGCGATGGGCTCTGGGAAGAACTGGCATGGGCAAGGGCGGGAGCTGGAGTCATCTCCCATTCGCCTGACAAGGTGAGCCGGAGGATTTCCTTTCCTTCCCGGACGGTGATGGCGGCGTCCGAGACTTCGAGGAGCTCGAAACCATAGATCGTCTCCCCAACGTTCACCGCACGCGCCTGACTTCCCCCTGGTCGACGCACCAGAGCCACCGACCGGCTGGGATCGGAAGAGACGATGACGCCCTCCAGCACGAGCTGCCGGACGGAGGTCTTTTCCTCCTCGGCCTGCCGTGCCCGGACAAAGGGAGAAGGGCAGAGAGACACGACGGCCATGAACGCGTAGACGGTGCGCATACGTAGGAGGTCTCGGGAAGAGAATAGCCAAGCCGCCGGGAAGGGTCAAGCCGAGCCCGCCGTGCTATAGTCGCGACGGGACACAACTCCTTAACGACTAACCCTTTGTCGCCAATGGATACCAAGCAGCTGGCTTCCGGCTCCCCGCCACCGCCGCTCCGGGCGGGTCCCTTACGCTTCCTGCTCGGCACGAAGATGGGCCTGTTGCTTCTAGCTCTACTGGTGCTGCGATTCGTGCGCCCCTGGGGCCTTCTTCCGGAAACGATCGACAGGTGGGTGGATATCGGTCTGGTCATCTATGCCATCGGGTATGCCATCGTGTTCGCCATCCGCGGCCTCTCCACACTTCGCTCCCGGCTGCTCTGGCGCATCCGGCGCAAGCTGATCATTTCCTACCTCCTCATCGGATTGCTACCCACCGTTCTCATTCTGTTCTTTTTCTTACTGAGCGCTTACCTGGTTTTCGGTCAGGTCAGCGCTTACATTCTCTCCGCGTCGCTCGCCAAAACCGGATCGGCCGCGGCCCGCGCCGCGGATCTCGCCACCGCCGATCTCTCGCGATCCGAGACCGGCCAGGCGGCGGTCGCCGAAATCGAGAGAATACTCAGCAAGCGACTCGAACCCCTCACCCCTCTCTATCCGGGAACGTCGGCCGCCTATTTCGGTAGGCAGGGATCCGGCGCTTACACCCTGGTGGGTAAGGCTTCTGACCTCGCCGTCTCTCCTCAGAACGGTGAACGACTACCGGAATGGGCCAGCCAGGGTTACCAGGGGTTACTCCTCATGGGAGACCAATACTTCGTCGCCGGCCTCTCCCAGCCTCAGCCTAATGGGACGGACTTTCGAGTCCTCGTCACCATCCCCATGGAATCGGCACTGCGACGAGTCGAGGAAGAGACTGGTTTGGAAGCGCAAGAGGTCTTAAGCTCCACCGGCGACCCAGGAACGATTTCGGTCGACCTCCCTTCTCCTTCCGACCTCGACCTGCTCACCGCTTCTCCTAACGACTCCTCCTTCTCTCTGCGGTGGGCGGCTCTCGTCGAGACTCGCCAATGGCACAAGGAACCTACCGGCGAGTCCTCTCCCGAGCCTCTGGGAATCATCCTGCTCCGGTTCTCCCTTTCCGACATCTATCGTGTGGTCGCCACCAACACCCTGCAACTGGGCCGTGCCATTCTCGTTCTGCTGGGAATCCTCGCTGCCCTGTTCTTGGCCATCGAGGTTCTTGCCGTCTTCGTCGGCCTTGTTCTCGCCCGCTCCATCACCGGCAGCATTCACGCACTTAGCCAGGCCACCGATCAAGTCCGTAAGGGCGATTTCGGCCACAAGGTCCGGGTTCGATCTCCTGACCAGTTGGGCGAGCTGGCCGGGTCCTTCAACCTGATGACCGCCAGCATTCAGGATTTGCTGAAGCAATCGGCCGAGAAGGAGCGATTGGAGGAAGAGCTGCGTATCGCGCGGAAGATCCAGATGAGCCTGCTACCCAAGGGCGAAGTGGAGCTTCCCGGCCTAACCGTCGCCGCGCTTTGCCTCCCCGCCACCGAGGTGGGAGGCGATTACTACGATTTCATCTCCCTGGATGACAAGCGCCTGGCACTGTTGATCGCCGACGTGTCCGGAAAAGGTACGTCGGCGGCCCTCTACATGGCGGAGCTCAAAGGATTGATACTCTCCTTGAGCAGGATCTATCAGTCTCCGCGCCAGCTACTGATCGACGCGAACAAGATCCTGGGCGCCCATATGGACAGTCGAAGCTTCATCACCATGTCCTATGCTGTCATCGATACGGGAATGAGGACGATGACCTACGCGCGCGCCGGGCACAACCCCATCCTTCATCTGTCGCGCCATGGCCAGGGGACGAGGGCCCTGGCTCCCGACGGTCTGGCGCTAGCTCTCGACCGGAGCGGCCGTTTCGAGCAGATCCTCGCCGAGGAATCGGTAACTCTGGAACCGGGAGACCTCTTTCTGTTTTTCACTGACGGCCTTTCCGAGGCTATGAATCCTCACGCCGATCTCTTCGGCGAGTCGAGACTGCGCGAGGTCCTGGAACGCCATGGGGAGCTCCCGCTCCTAGACCTGCGGGAGAGGATCATCGACGAGATATTCACGTTTATGGAAGGCGAGGACCAACACGACGACATGACCATGGTACTGCTACGCGTGACGTAGTATGATCAGCCCCTCACGCCAAAGGGGGAGGTCGCGTGCTTGCCTATCAGAAAATGGCGGTGGTGCTGCAAACGGTGAGCGACGTCGAGGCTCGCGTGGTGGCCGCCCTTCTGGCGGCCTACCGTATCCGTTGCCGCATTCACGGTTCCCTGCCGTCCTCTATTTACCCCCTGGGCTTCCACTGGCTACGGGAAGCCTCTCTGCTCGTTCCGGAGTCTCAGCTCGCCGAAGCCGAACGTCTCATCAGCTCTCACCGAGGGCACTTGACCTTGGTCCACTCCCGCGGCAGTGACGGTTAGCGCGCAGTCCGATCTGAAGGGGCTCCAAGAAGTCCTGGGGCATTCCTTCCGCGACCTTACTCTGTTGGAGCGCGCCCTCACCCACAGGTCCTACGCTCACGAGGCTGGTGAGGACTCCCTGCACAACGAGTCGCTCGAGTTTCTGGGTGACTCGATCCTCGGATTCCTCGTTACCGACCTCATCTACCATCGCTTTCCCGGTCTGGACGAGGGGCGGAAGTCCAAGATCAAAGCCTATCTGGTGAGCTCGGACGCCTTGTCCGATCTGGCCCTGACGCTCGATCTGCCCAAGTACCTTCGTCTGGGCAAGGGAGAAGAGAAGACGGGCGGGAGACGCAAGCAGGCCTTGCGGGCGAACGCCCTAGAGGCGGTGGTGGCAGCCATTTATCTCGACGCCGGCGTCGAGGCGGCACGAGCCTTCCTGGCGCCACTCTACGCACCGCTCTTCGAGGAGATCCAGGACAAAGGTGCTGCAGTGGAGGATCCCAAGACCAGCCTTCAGGAACATCTCCAAGCGGAGAGCCTGCCGGCCGCACAGTACGTGATCGTCAGAGAGAAGGGACCCGAGCATCGGAAGACATTCCACGTGAACCTACTGGTGGGGGATCGCACCCTGGCCACCACCTCCGGCTCCACCAAGAAGAAGGCAGAGCTGCGAGCGGCTCGCATGGCGCTCGAGAAGTTGCGTAAGGAGAGTCAGAGAAACGAGAGCCCGGAGGGTTCTAATCCCGCGTGATCCATCCCCCGCCCAGCACCACGTCGTCTTCATAGAAGACCGCCGCTTGCCCGGGCGTGATGGCGCTCTGCGGGCTGTCGAACTCGACCCCAACGCTTCCTGTCTGCTGCGGTTCCAGCCACGCATCGGCCTCTCGGTGCCGTGACCGGATCTTGACCCGACAACGGATCCGATCCGCCGGCGCCGGCCGCGACACCCAGTTCACCCGATCGACGCGGAACGTGGTCCTCGCCAGCTCGGCACGAGGTCCCACCGTGACCCGCTTGCTCTCCGACTCGAGGTCGATGACGTAGAGCGCCTGGGACGCTGTGAGCCCCAGCCCCCGCCTTTGTCCCACCGTGTAGCGATGCACTCCCTGGTGATGCCCCAGGACCCGGCCAACGCCGTCCACGATGGCGCCCTCCGCCGCGACCGGCTGCGCCTGCCGCTCCACGAATCCCTGGTAGTTTCCGTCGGGAACGAAGCAGATCTCCATGCTCTCTCCCTTGGCGGCCACCGGTAGCCCGGCTTCCGCCGCCAGGATGCGCACCTGCGGCTTGGTGAAATGCCCCAAGGGAAACACCGCGCTGGCCAGCTGCGCCTGGCTCAATCCGAAAAGAAAGTAAGACTGGTCCTTCGCCCCGTCGACGCCTTTGAGCAGGCGGAACCGCCCGGTTTCCGCGTCGAGTTCCCGACGAGCATAGTGACCGGTGGCCACCGAGGTCGCCCCCAGTTGCCGCGCCCGGGTGACGAGCTCGTCGAACTTCAGATAGCTATTACAGAGCACGCAGGGTGAGGGGGTACGGCCCGCCAAGTATTCCGAAACGAAGGGCTGGATGACGTGCTCCTCGAACACCTTCTCCATCCGCATGACGTAATAAGGGATATCGAGGACGGAAGCGACGCGACGCGCGTCGTAGAGATCGTCCAGGGCACAGCAACTGCGACCGGAGACGGCCTCCCGCTGATCGTAGAGCTGCATGGACAAGCCGATGGGTGAAGCACCGGCTCGCTTCAGAAGCAGGGCGGCCACCGAGCTGTCCACGCCGCCGCTGAGGGCCACCACGGTGCGCCCTCCCATGACCTCCTCAGTCTCGATGGCTCTACTCCAATTTGGTGATGATGAGCATGAGCACGTGCTCGCCCACCCGAAACTCGTTATGATTCTCCAGCTCGCACTGATCCACTCGCTTGCTCCCCACGAAGGTTCCATTGGTGCTACCCAGGTCACGGATGACGACACGTGAGCCCAAGACCTCGATAACGGCGTGCTCACGAGAACACTCGGCATCATCCAACACGATGTCGCAATCCGCACGGCCCAGGGTCATACGGGGCTTGCTAATCGGGAAGATCTCGCCACTCGCCTTCCCCTGCAATACGGCCAGAGAGTACTTCTGATCCGAGGGTAGCTCCAGCGCTTCGATCGGGGCCTCGGCAGGGTTGATAGTCTGATCATCGATGTCGGAACGCATACGTCGCGCCCGCGCGGTGGTGGGCGCGGAAACCCGCCCCCCGGCGGTGGCGGCCGGGGCCGGGGTGGGATCGGCTTCGGCGGCGGCCGTAATCTCGATGGACCCCCCGCACTTCTGGCACTTGACGCGAGCGGACGCTTTACCAGCCAGGCGCGATTCATCGAATCGGTACTTGGCGTTACAACTAGGGCAAACGACACGAATCATGACGTTGGATCATTTCTCGAAATGAAGCTTTTGTCCAGTTTCAATGGCCATGACGCGGCGCACGCCTACCATGGCCGCCCGCGGTATCAGAGATACCTCCGCCTCACGAAATGCTGCCAGTCGTTTATCAGACCCAACTCGTCCCGTCCCAACACTTTATTGAGCGCCTGATCGATGCTGTGGCCCTCCCCTAGCAGTGTCAGGAGGTCTTTGATCCCTCCCATGCCTCGATTCTGGATGATGTAGTCAACGACGGAAGTGGCGGCGGGATAGTAGAGGCGCACGTCACACCGCACGCCGATGAGACAATAGGCGAAGTCCGCGTCCTTATCGATCCTCTCGGCCAGCATCTTACCGAATTGACTTGCATCGGTGCCTTCACAGTACTCTGCCATTCCCTCCTGCAACCATCGCGGGCAGTTCTGCCCGGCCCGCGCGTACAGGAAAGCGTGGGTGAGCTCGTGCCGAAGGATCGATTCGACCTGCTGATCCAGACTCAGCAAGCCTCGAACCGGTAGCCGCACCTTCCCGTCGAACAGGCCGGCCGACCATTCCGGTCCTCCCAGCTCCTGGTAGTCGCGCCGCGTGTAGAGGATCACGACCACCAATTCCTTGGGCTCGAAGTCGAGGCGGGACTTCAGGAAGCCGTAGCTGCGCTCCAGCGAGCCGAGCACCGCGCGTCCCGTCTGTTCCATCGACTCGCCTTCGTACTTGACGATGAAATGCGACAGCCTCTGCTGGTCGAACTCCCCTTGCACCGCCGCCTCACGGAGGGCTCGCTCCAGGGAGGCGCGCACCGTGGCGTCATCCCGCAGAGTCAGAGCCTGCTTCCAGGCTTCGATGGCCTTGTCCAACTCTTCCCGAAGGTAATAGACGTTCCCCAAGACCGAGTACATATCGGGATCCGGTCCGAAGGCGAGTGCCGCCTGCGCCCATTGGAGAGCGCGTTCCAGTTCCTGTAGCTCCAGGTAGGTGCGCGCACTCACCCGAGCGATGTCCCGGGGTGAGGCCCCCCAATCCTCGGCCTCGGCGACGGAAGCCAGCGTCTCTCGGAACCGCCTCTCGCCGAACTGCCGCAGTGCCAGGAGGAGATACGCATCGCCAACGAACTTGGAGAGCCGTGCGTCGTCGGGATACTCGTTGGCGACGTCCACTATCTGCTGAATCGCCTCCCGCGTCACGGTGGTAATGCTCAGGGTGGGAAGACTCACCGAAGCCACCGCCGGAGGTGCCATGGACTCCTCCGCGTTCGCCGAGGAACCGACGCCCAGGCCGGGGATGGAGAGCACCGCGCCGCCCTCCGGCAGCTCCCGCGAGTCTCCTCCCACCGGCACGTCAGGGACGCTCATCGGACTCTGGTCTTGAAGGCGTGTGGCGGACGCTGGTTCCGGTTGCAGGCTCAACCGCTCCACCAAGAGCCAGCCCACCGAACCGACCAGGACCGCCGCGCTGGCCAGCACGATCACGTTCAGTATGGAAAACCCACCCATTGGCGGCGGGGGCTGTGGGTAGGCGCTTCTCTGCTGAGCGGTCGATCGCGGTCTCTCCGCGGAGACACCGGATCTCAGCTTAGAAAAGATGACCCCGCAGCGAGCACACGCCTCACCGTCGCTCTCAAAGCCGCACTTGGCACACTTCACCATGTCTCTTCTCCCCTCTCGCCTGCGCCTAGCCGATCAATAAGAGCCTATGAGAGCGGATTCGGGGGCGAGCTGGGAGTCGAACATTTGAGCCCGGCTAGGACCGCAGGGCTCCGCTAGGGGCGTGGTTACGGATCGATTCCACCACGGACTCGAGCACGTCCACGAAGTATGCGATTTCCTCTGCAGTCGTGTATCGACCCAGGCTCACGCGGATGGAGCCCTGGACTTGCTGAGGACTGAGACCCATGGCGATCAAGACATGCGACGGCTCGACGGTTCCCGATGAGCACGCCGCTCCCGTCGATACCGCACAGCCCTTGAGATCGAGAGCGATGATCAGAGTCTCCCCTTCCACGCCCGGGAAACTGAGATTGACGGTGTTGGGAGTCCGCTCCGCTTCTGCTCCGTTCGGTGCGCTTCCCGGAATCCGCGCCAGCACGTCTTCCGTTAAACGGTCGCGAAGGACAGCGACACGGTTCGGTTCGCCCGCCAGGTGCGTCTCTGCCAACTGGGCGGCACGGCCCAGTCCCACCAACCCGGGGAGGTTCTCGGTCCCGGGACGGCGAGCCCTCTCTTGTCCGCCCCCACGAAAGATGGGACGAACGTTCACACCGCGCCGCACGTAGAGGGCGCCCGTACCCTTCGGCCCGTAGATCTTGTGTCCGGACAGCGAAAGCAAGTCCACCCCCAGCTCTCTCACCCTCACCGGAATCTTCCCTATCGATTGGACCGCGTCGGTATGAAAATAAGCCCCCGCCTGGTGAGTCAACCGAGCGAGCTCCGCCACCGGCTGCACCACGCCAGTTTCATTGTTGGCGTGCATGATGGAGACCAGGAGAGTGCCCGGTGTCAGAGCGCTTTTCAGGTCCTCCGGATCCACCCTCCCCGCCCGGTCCACCTTGAGGAAGGTAACCGGTACCCCCTTCTTGGCCAGCGCCTTCATGGTGTTCAATACCGCATGGTGCTCGACCGAGGAGGTGACCAGGTGGCGGCGCCCGCCCTCCGCCGCCTCCAGTACGCCGAGGATGGCCAGGTTATCGGCTTCCGTCCCGCCACTGGTGAACAGGATCTCGTTCGGACTGGCACCGATGAGGCTGGCGACCCGTTCCCGAGCGTCGTAGAGCGCGGCCTTGGCTCTCTGGCCGAAAGAATGAATGCTCGAGGGGTTGCCGAACTCCTCTCGGAAGTAGGGCAGCATGACCTCCAGCACCTCCGGTGCGAGGGGAGTGGTGGCGTTGTAGTCCAAGTAAACCGATTGGGTCATGGGCGGTATCTCTTTCTATTTTCTACCATAAGCGGCGCGTCCAATCAAAAAGCAGGCACCACGCGTAAAGCCACAGAGAAAAGGTGGTAGGTGCCGGTTGGTAGCCGGTTTCTGGAGTTCAGGGAATTTGAAACCCCGCCACGCGCTGTGATAGCATAATCAAATATAGCACTTAGAAGCCGGGTATCGTGTGGGGTCCACCTTGGGGCAAAAGCGCCCGAGGAGAAGAAATCTCATGGAAGAACCGGAAGAACCGCTCCCAGTCCCTGCCAGCGAAGGGCAATCCACAAAATACAAGTTCATCCAGCTGCACAAGGAAGGCGACATCGTTCGTCTGACACTGAACAGGCCTCCTTACAACGTGATGAACATCAGCATGCTCGAGGAGATCGGCCACGCCCTGGACGTGGTCGACATGATGCAGCAAACCAAGATCCTTCTCTTCGAAGGAAGCGACAAGTCGTTCTCCGGCGGCTTGGACATTGCCGATCACACCGAAGAGAAAGCCTACCAGATGCTGGAGGCCTTTCACCGCATCTTCCGCAGCCTCATCGAGCTCGAGGCGGTGAGCATCTCGGTGGTGCGAGGAATGGCGCTGGGAGGAGGCTGTGAGCTGGCGGCCTGCTGCGACTTCTGCTTCGCCGCCGAGGACGCGAAGCTCGGACAACCCGAGATCAAGGTGGGAATCTTCCCTTCCGTGGCCACGGTGCTCTATTCCAGGCTCATCGGTCTCCACAAGGCCTTCGAGATCATTCTCACCGGAAGAGTCTTGACCGCCCAGGAGGCCGAGGCCATCGGTCTCATCAGCCGGTCGGTGGCGCCCGCCCAGCTCGACGGCGAAGTCCAGCGGTGGATTCAGTTTCTCACCGGATTCAGCGCTCCCGTCTTACGCTACACGCGCCGGGCGATCTCCGACGTCGTCAATATGCCGTTCGAGGACGCTCTTCGCCACGTGGAAGGAATCTACCTGAACCAGCTCATGTCCACCGAGGACGCCAAAGAAGGGCTGAAGGCCTTTCTCGAGCAACGCAAGCCGGTTTGGAAGCACCGATAGAATCTCCTTTTTCCTTCAAGAAAGCCTCTCCGCGCCGATCGCCCAAGACCCCCGCCCGCCGCACTCTTGCCATCGAGGAGATTCCCTGATACATAGACGGCGGCACCCGACCGCAGAAGCTCGACGGAGAGCCGACCACCCAGCGCCTATCGACGAAGGATAGCTCGATGTTCGAACTGACCGAGGAGCACCGTGCCGTCGAGAGGATGGTTCGCGAGTTCGCCGGATCCGAGGTCGCTCCTCACATCCAGGAAAACGACGCCAACCGGCACTTCGACAGGTCGATCCTCACCAAGATGGCGGAGCTCAACATACTGGGCATCTGCGTACCCGAGACCTACGGAGGCGCCGGCTCGGACTATGTTTCCTTGGGACTCGCCTGCGAAGAACTGGAATACGTCGACACTTCCCTCCGGGTCATCGTGTCCGTCCACGTCGGCCTGAACAGTCTGACGCTTCTCTCCTGGGGCAACGATCATCAAAAGCAGAAGTATCTGGCCCCTCAGGCTCGCGGTGAGAAGATCGCCTCCTATGGGCTCACCGAGCCCAACGCCGGAAGCGACGCGGTGGGTATCCAAACCACCGCCTTTCGCAAGGGAGATCGCTACGTCTTGAACGGCGAGAAAATTTGGATATCCTTGGCCGAGGTCGCCGATCATTTCCTGGTGTTCGCCTGGACGGATCAGGACAAGAAGAAGAGAAGAGACCACAGCGGACTGACCTGCTTCATCGTGGAGAGGCACTTCAAGGGCTTCAGCAGTGGGAAGATGGCGCACAAGTGGGGCATTCGAGCCGGGAATACCGGCTGGTTCTCCTTGCAGGACGTGGAGGTCCCGCGGGAGAACATCGTCGGGGAAGAGGGCGAGGGGTTCCGCATCGCCATGTTCGCCCTCGACCAAGGACGCTACACGGTGGCGGCGGGGGCCACCGGGCTCATCCGGGCCTGCTTGGACGCCAGCACTCGCTACGCCAAAGAAAGAAGGACCTTCGGAAAAGCCATCGGCGAGCACCAGCTGGTCAAGCAGATGATCGCCAACATGGTTCGAGATTACGATTGCTCCCGCCTCCTGTGGTTGCGGGCGGGATGGATGAAGAACCAGGGAGCGCGCAACACCCGCGAGACATCGCTCGCCAAGTGGTACGCTACGGTGGCCTCCGAACGTGCCGCCTCGGACGCCATCCAGATCCACGGCTCCAACGGTTACTCCGACGAGTACCCGGTCGGCCGCTTCTGGCGCAACTCGAAGGGCGCAGTCATTTATGAGGGCACCAGAGAGATCCATACGCTGATGCAGGCCGACTACGCGCTCGGTTATCGTGTGGATCGGCCGACGCGTTGCGTGCTTCCCAGGTACGAGAAGACCGGCTAGTGAACAGCTGAAAGGTGAAAACGATGAAGACGCAAACCGCCAAAGATCTCTCCTTGGAGTTTCTCCGAGTCACCGAAGCCGCTGCCATCGCCGCGGCGCGGACCATGGGACGAGCTGATGGCAAGGGATCCGACCGGGTCGCGGTGGAAGAAATGCGTCGGGTCATGGAATCGGTAACCATGGACGGCACCATCGTTATCGGCGAGGGCGAGCGGGACAAGGCGCCCATGCTTTTCATCGGCGAGAAGGTCGGGGACCGGAGCGCCGGCGCTCCGCAAATCGACATCGCCGTCGATCCCCTGGAGGGCACCAACCTTTGCGCAACCGGCTCCCCCAACGCCATCGCGGTTATGGCGGCATCGGAAGGCGGAGGGCTACTCCACGCCCCGGACATTTACATGGAAAAGATCGTAGTGGGCCCGTCTTCCAAGGGCTTTGTCGATCTGGACGCCCCGGTGGAGGACAACCTGCAGGCAATCGCCGGACGCTTGAACCGCAGCATCAGCGACCTGGTGGTGGTCGTTTTGGACCGCCCCCGCCATGAAAAGCTCGTCGACGACATCCGCAAGACCGGAGCGCGGATCAAGCTCATTAGCGACGGGGACCTTTCCGCCGGCATCACCGCCGCCGTTGTGGGCAGCGGAATCCATGCCGTCATGGGAGTGGGAGGCGCCCCGGAGGGAGTCCTCACCGCCGCGGCCATGAGGTGCCTGAACGGGGAGATCGTAGGCAGACTCAAGGTCCTGAAGGCCTCGGACGAGCTCCGCATGGAAAAAATGGGCATCTCCGATCCCAAACGCATCTATAAAACCGAAGACCTGGCGTCCGGAAAGCACATCGTTTTCGCCGCCACCGGAGTTACCTCCGGA
>DATDRI010000141.1:0-6827 GCA_035291825.1 Vicinamibacteria bacterium
GCGCGCGCCGCTCCGCACCCCGCCCCAGCGCAGGTAGAGATAGCCCACCGCCAGACCTCCCAGATGGGCGAGGTGGGAAACTCCTGACCCGCCTCCCAACGAGGAGAGAAAGCTGATGAGTCCCATGATGATCACGAAGTACTTGGCCTGTATGGGAAAGAAGAAGATGAAGAAGATGTTCATGTAGATGACGCGGGTAGGAAAGTACATGGCGAACGCCACCAGGAGCCCATAAATGGCACCCGAGGCACCCACCACCGGATCGGGAGTCAGAAGGGCGAAGAGGCCCGCGCCGATTCCACAAATGAAGTAGTAGCGAAGGAAGAACCGCGTTCCCCACAGCCTTTCCATCTCGCATCCGAACATGAACAGGATGAGCATGTTGATGAGGACATGGAACAGGCCGCCATGGAGGAACAAATAGGTGACGAGCTGCCAAACGTGGAAGCTCCCCAGCACCTGCGACGGCTCAAGACGGAACCAAGTGGTGAGGGCGGGGAAGAGCTGTTGCAGAACGAAGACGCCGATCGTCGAGATCAGGAGGTATTTCACTCCCGGCGTGAGCGGTCCTCCGAAGGACCAAGTGGTGGTTCCGCGATAAGGTGTCCCCATTGAATGCCCTGAATCGGATTCTCTCAACTTCGAGCAAGGGGGTCAAGGCGGGGGAACACAGCGGGAGAGACTGGACGTGCTTCAGGCCGCGGTCTGAAGGATTTTGGCCAGAAACTGCCCGCTATAGGAGTTTGCCACTCGGGACACCTCTTCGGGAGTTCCGGTTGCCACCACACTTCCTCCCCGCTCTCCTCCTTCCGGACCGAGATCGATGAGATAGTCGGCGGTCTTGATGACATCCAGATTGTGCTCGATCACCACCACGGTGTTTCCTCCGTCCACCAAACGGTTCAGCACGCGCAGCAGGCGGGCGATGTCATCGAAGTGCAGGCCGGTGGTGGGCTCGTCCAAAATGTAGAGCGTGCGGCCGGTGGCCCGCTTGGCAAGCTCCCGGGAAAGCTTGACCCGCTGGGCCTCTCCCCCGGAGAGGGTGGGAGAGCTCTGACCGAGTCGGATGTAGCCGAGTCCCACTTCCATCACCGTGGCCAGAATGCGACGTATGGACGGGTGGTTCTCGAAGAGCTCGGCCGCCTCGGACACCGTGACGTCGAGAACGTCGGCGATGGAAAACCCTTTGTAGTGAACTTGCAGGGTGGCTTCGTTGAAACGACGTCCACCGCACAGCTCGCACGGCACGTAGACATCGGCCAAGAAGTGCATCTCGACCTTGATCACACCGTCGCCTTGACACTGCTCGCATCGTCCGCCGCGAACGTTGAAGGAGAATCTACCGGGTGTATAGCCGCGCATCCGAGACTCGGGCAGCGCGGCGAACAAGTCGCGGATCTCGTCGAACACCTTGGTGTAGGTGGCGGGATTCGAGCGCGGCGTACGACCGATCGGTGCCTGATCGATGTCGATGACCTTATCGAGGTGCTCTAGGCCTCGAATGGCTCGATGTTCCCCTACCCGCACGTCCGACCGGTGCAAAGAGCGAGCCAGCGCCGGATAGAGAATGTGATTCACCAGCGTGCTCTTCCCCGCTCCCGAGACACCGGTCACCGCGACCAGAACACCGAGGGGGATGCGCACATCGATACTATGGAGATTGTTCTCTCGGGCACCCTGTACTTCCACGAAACGGCCAGCCGGACGCCGCCGGGTCTTGGGCACCGGTATGGAAAGCTCCCCGGACAAATAGCGACCGGTTAGCGAGCCGGGGTTGTGGCGCAGCTCGACCGGCGTGCCGGTCGCTACGATTTGTCCACCCTGAACACCCGCACCGGGACCGAAATCGATCAGATAGTCGGCCGCTTCGATGGTCTCCCGGTCGTGCTCCACCACAATCACGCTGTTGCCGATGTCCCGGAGGTGGCGAAGTGCCCCGATGAGTTTCGCGTTGTCGCGGGGATGAAGACCGATGGAAGGCTCGTCCAAGATGTAGACCACACCGGTGAGCTCGGAGCCGACTTGGCTGGCCAACCGAATGCGCTGGGACTCCCCACCGGATAGAGTGGGCGCCAACCGATTGAGCGACAGATAGCTCAGCCCGACGTCGCGCAGGAAGCGAAGACGATTCATGATCTCTTTCAAGAGCTCGGCCCCGATCACGGCGTCCGGTCCTGAGAGCTCGGCGGTGGTTGCGAACAGGTAAGCGTCGTCGATAGTGAGCGCCGCCACCTCGGTGATGCTCTTACCCGCGACTCGCACCGAGCGCGCCTCGGGCCTCAGCCGGCTTCCGTCACAGCTCGAACAGACCTTATCCGATAGATACCGCAAGTAGTGCCGACGGGCCGCCTCCGACTTGGTCTCTTTCAGCCGACGCAACAGCGTGGGGATCACGCCCTCGAAACGCATACGGAACGACCCGGTCCCGAAATCGCCCTTCCAGCGGAACGCCACCTTTTCCCTTCCCACCCCGTAGAGGATGATGTCTCTCTGCTGCTGCGTGAGCCGCTCCCAAGGACGATCGAGATCGATGTCGTGTTTAGAAGCCACGCTCTTCAACAAGGACGTCATCCAGCTCTTCTTCTCCCCCACCGCGCCCCACGGCTTGAGCGCTCCGCCGTTGATGGAGAGAGAGGAATCGGGCACGATGAGATCGACGTCCATCTCCGCCTTCGTTCCCAGCCCGTTGCAATCGGGGCACATGCCCTGAGGTGAGTTGAAGGAGAAGAATTGCGGGGAGAGCTCTGGAAAACTGAGCCCGCAAGCATGACAGGCCCGGTGCTCGGAGAACAATCGATCTTGGACGGGGGCGGTGTTTCCACCCTCTCCCATCGAAGAGACGATGAGAACGCCCCCACCGTAGCGGAGGGCGGTCTCCACCGAGTCGTCGAGGCGGTCGGCAAGATCGGGCTTGGCCACCAGCCGGTCGACCACCAGCTCCAGGGTGTGCTTTTTTTTCTTGTCGAGAACGATCTCCTCGTCCAGCGAGCGGGTCTTGCCATCGATGCGAATTCGAGTGAAGCCGCTCCGGCGAGCCTGCTCGAGCACTTCGCGGTGCTCGCCTTTACGCTCGGTGACCAAGGGGGCGAGAATCTGGAAGCGGGTGCCGGGCTCGAGACCGGCGATCTCTTCTACGATTTTCTGAGAGGTCTGTTGAGTGACCTCTCTCCCGCACTGGTGACAATGGAGCTTGCCTATGCGGGCGAAGAGCACGCGCAGATAGTCATAGATCTCGGTAATCGTCCCCACCGTGGAGCGGGGATTGTGTCCGGCGGACTTTTGATCGACGGAGATGGTCGGAGACAGCCCACGGATCGTGTCGTACAAGGGCTTGTCCATCTGACCCAGGAACTGGCGGGCGTAGCTGGAAAGCGACTCCACGTAGCGTCGCTGACCTTCGGCATAGAGCGTATCGAAGGCGAGCGAGGACTTCCCGGAACCGGAGACGCCGGTGAAGACGACCAGCTTTTTCTTGGGGATGTCGACGCCGATGTTCTTGAGATTGTGTTGGCGGGCTCCCTTGACGACAAGCCACTCCGGCTCCATGAACCTCTCCGCGCTTACTCCCAGTCCGGCTTGACCGCGAAGAAGAAGCTTTCTCTCCCCCGCTCGACGAACAGCACGACCTCTCCCGGTCGTTCCTGGCGGAGCATTTCCACCGCCTGCCGGAACGTGTCGAGATCCGCAACCGTGCGCTCGCCGAGCTTGACCAAGAGATCTCCCGGTCGCACTCGATTCGGATTGGTGCGCACCGCGACTGGCGGCTCCCTCACCACCACCCCCTGGGTCTCGGGATCGAGATTGCGGGTAGCCAGGTAGTCGAAAGTAACTTCCTGCACCGCCAGGTCCAGCTCTTCGACTTCCACGGTGTCCGCTTCCCTCGACGTCTTGGGGGCGGGAGCCAATGTGGCCACTGCCGACCCTTGCGCGCCATCCCGCCAGTAGCCGATTCGAATCTCCGTTCCGGCGCCGATGCGGAGCAACTTCTCCGAGAAGGCTCCCAGGTCTTCGTCCCGATCCACGTCGATGGGCTGCCCCTGAAACTCGGTCAGAACGTCACCGGTTCGAAGCCCCGCCATCTCCGCGGGGGACCGCTGGTACACGTAACCCAGAACGATGCCGGCTCGAACCGGTAGGTTGAGATGCTCGGCGAGCTCCGGGGTCAACGCCTGCATCTCCACTCCCAACCAGGCCCGCCGCAGGGGAACCGACTCGGGCGACCGGCTGGCGGCGGCCGCGAACTGCCGGGCGGGGCGCGCAAAGCCTCGCCCCACGCTCTTCGGCAAGTCGCGCATCACCGAGAGCAAGGCGATGGGGTTCCTCAAGCTTCCTTGCGGCATCGGCACCGTGATGGCATCGAGCATTCCGAGCGGTGTTCCTTCCAGATCGCAGACCAACGAGCCGACGGGATCGGAGGCGCCGGTGGCGACGACGAAACCCTCGTACGGGTTCGATACCACCGCTTGCACGCGCGTCAGCTCGACCGCCAAGGCCGGGCCCAAGGGCTCCGGCAAAAGGCTCAGGACCACCACTTCCTGCCCCACCGCCGCTGCTGGGGCGGAACCGAAGACGACCGGCTCGAACCGCCTCTCTCCGGCATCGATTCGAAAAAACGCCACGTCCGCTTCCGCGTCGCGGCCGATCAAGGTCGCCGCGTGCTCACTCCCGTCCACGAGGTGAACGCGCGCTTCGCTGACCGTGGCATCCTCCCGGGTCACCGACGCCGGGAATCGCACGCCGACTCCATGGGGAACGTCGGTGAAGGGTTCATAGATCATCCCACTCACCATGACCATGCCGTCTTCCGAAACCAAGATGCCGGTAGTGGCGAGCTCCGCTTCCTGAGGCGGCTCTCCTGGAGAGACCCTGACCTGTTGGCTATAGGTCACCTGAACCAGGCTGTGCCGGTAGCGATCCTCCAGGCGCGATAGCTTTTCCGAAACGGACTCCCCCTGCGGTGTCACCAGGGGAATGAGAAGACCCAGTCCTACCAGGAGGCTACTGTTCATAGGAAGCCTCGATGAGAACGAGTTGGCGGGAATGCTGACGCATGACCGTCAAGAGCACGTTCTCGACTTCCTCGCTATCCAGACGGCGGTAGATCTCGAGCAGGGCGTCCAGCCCGGCGACTTCCTCATTCTCGACGCGTACGACACGATCTCCCGGAAAGAGGCGTGCCCGAAAGGCCGCCCCGTTGGGCTTCACACCCACCACCACCACGCCATTCTCGTCCGGCAGATTGAACTCCATGGCGAACTCTCGAGTGATCCCTCGGGCGGTGAAGCCCCAACTCTCGCATTCCATCTCATCCGAGATGCTCTGACTACGCTCCTCGGTCACCAACGCGAATCGAAGCTTCTCGCCGTCGCGCTCGATCAATTGCTCGACCGTCTCACCGACCGGGGTGTCGGCGATCAGCTTGTAGATGGCGGGGAGCTCCTCCTGAAACTGAGCCGCGATCTCTTGGCCGCCGTATGCCATCAAAACGTCTCCCGCCTGAATCCCGGCCCGCGCCGCCGGCGAGTCGGGCTCGACGCTGCGAATGACCACGCCGGGCGAAGGCTCCGCCTCGAAATACTGTGCCAGCTCCTCCCGGGGTTGGAAGTCGAGCCCCAACCAGCTCCGTCGAACCCGTCCGTGGTCAATCAGCTCCGCCGCTACCTCCTTGACGATGTTGATCGGTATGGCGAAACCGATACTGGACGCGCCAAAGGCGCCACGAGAGTTTACCCCCACCACCAGTCCATCGAGGTTGACCAGCGGTCCTCCACTGTTTCCCGGATTGATGGCGGCGTCGGTCTGGATCCAGGTATTGAACGAACCGGTTCGTTCGCCGGTCGGTAGCTTGAAATCGTCGGGAAGGTAACGGTCCTTACTGCTCACCACGCCGAAAGAGAGCGAGCGTTGCAGAGCGAGAGGACTCCCCAGCGCCATCACGTACTGACCGACCTGTAGCTCATCGGAATCCCCCAACCCAACTGGATCGGGAAGCTTGAAATCCGTTCCCACGTCCACCTTCAGCACCGCGATGTCGGTCAATGGATCTTCTCCCACCAGCACACCGGGGACGCGCTGCCGATCGCTGAGAGTAATGATGAGCCGTTTGGCTTTTCCCGCCACGTGGTAGTTGGTGACGATGTGTCCCCGGTCGTCGAAGATGAAGCCGCTGCCGATGGCGGTCGAGCTCCGCCTCTCCCCGGAGGAGTAGACGTCGGTGATGGGCTGCACGTTCACCAGCGCCGGTGCTACCAGGTCCCTCGCCGCAAAAACACGCTGCTGGAGCTCCTCGGCACTCGTCGACTGGCCGGCGATCTCTGCCGTCGACAGAAGGGAGAAGGCCAGAACAAGTTGCGCTGCCGTACCTCGTCTCACTGATCTCATGCTCCGAGTCACCTTTCCGCGATTGCTGAAGTTTTGCCAGTGGGGGGTCGCCCGATCCCCGATCAGCATCGTAGCAAAAAGACAACGCGTCTTTCAAAGAGCCGGCGGAAGATTCGCGAATCTTATTGGTTTGACAGTCTCTTCCGGCGGTGACTAGAATCACTTTGTTCTTAAAAGAAAGGGCAACAAGCACTACTTATGGTCGAGAGCCTTCCGACCGCGGCTGCCTTGGGCCTCCTGTTGGCAGCTTGTGCGCTCCTCGCCGGAGGCATGATCGTCGCCGGCCGTCTCCTCAGCGCACGCGAGGCGGGAACGCCGAGCCCGGCGAAGCTCGAGCCTTTCGAGTGCGGTGCCGAAAACGTGGCGCCCCTCCCGGCGCGATTCTCCGTCAAGTACTACCTGGTCGCCATTCTCTTTCTCTTGTTCGACGTCGAGATCGTGTTCTT
>DATDRI010000142.1:0-4813 GCA_035291825.1 Vicinamibacteria bacterium
CCGGGTCGGATACTCCCTGCCGGCGTAGGGCGAGAATTCCGCTTTGCCGATCGACCGCGCCACGGCATCCCTCGTCGGCACCTGATCCTGTGCGAGTGCCGCGGAGGAAGGCGGAAGAATCCAGGCGAGGCCGAGTACCACCCAATGGAACGGGATCCTGCTTCGAATCTTCATCATATGCCTCCGTCAAAAGAATAATACGGGTCGGAGGGGAGCGCCAATTTTCCTAAGGAAGGCCCAGGACTTCCCGCACGTGCGCCTCGATCTTCTCCGGTGCAGTGCGGGCATCGAATCCGACGTGGGTGCGCTGGATGGTCCCCTCTCGGTCGATAATGAAAGAGGTCGGCACGGCTTGGATTTGGAACGCCTCATCCACGTTCCACGTACTGATGAGGTTCGTATAGTGCACCCGCTTGTCAAGGAGGTACTCTTCGACTTCCGAGAGGGGCGGCCTTCGATCGTCGACATGGAGGCCTACCACGACCAAGCCGCGATTACGATACTTGGCGGCCAGGGAGTCGAGGAAAGGAAGCTGGTAGGTGCAGGGACCACACCAGGTCGCCCAGAAGTCGAGCAGCACGACATTTCCCTCGAAGTCGCTCAGCGAGACCGTCTTTCCCTTCGTGTTCTTCAGAGAGAACTTCGGTGCGGGCTGCCCGTCGAGGTCTTGGATGGAGCCGGCAGGCTGGGAAAGAACAAGCGTCGAGACGAAGACTCCTGCTACCCATAGCAGTCGTCTGGTCATCATCTTGTCAGCGTCTTGTTTCGGAGACGCTCGCCGACTTCTCGAACCTTGCGCGCGCTTCTTGCTCGGAGAGCCAGCGCTCGGCATCGATGGCCGCCATGCAACCGGTCCCCGCGGCGGTGACCGCCTGGCGGTAGACCCGATCCATGGCGTCGCCGCAGGCGAAGACGCCTTCCTTCGAAGTCCGCGTATTCCAAGGCTGCACCTTGATGTAGCCCAGGTCGTCCATCTCCAGCGCTCCGTGCAGCAGATCGGTGTTGGGTTTGTGGCCAATGGCCACGAACAGGGCTCCCACCGGAATCTGCGACTCTTCGTTCGTCTTGAGGTTCTTGATGCCCAGGCCGGTCACCTCGTTCTCCCCCAGAACTTCGGTGACTTCACTGTCCCACAAGAAATCAATCTTCTCGTTGGCGAAGGCGCGCTCCTGCATGATCTTGGAGGCCCGTAGCTCGTCCCGCCGGTGGATGACGGTGACCTTGCTGGCATAACGCGTCAAGAAGAGTGCCTCTTCCATCGCGGTGTCCCCTCCGCCCACCACCGCCATGGCCTTGTTCCGGTAGAGTGCCCCGTCACAAGTCGCGCAGGCAGAGACGCCTCGATTCTGGAGCCGTTTCTCGGAGTCCAATCCCAGCCATCTGGCTCGCGCCCCAGTGGCAATGATGAGCGCATCACAAGTAAACGTCGCTTCCCCGCTCTCCACACGGAAGGGCCGCTGGGACAGATCGATCGACGTGGCATCGGTGTAGAGCACTTCGGTCCCGAAGCGTTCCGCCTGTCGGCGGAAGAGATCCATCATCTCCGGCCCGGTGACACCATCGGGAAAACCCGGGTAGTTCTCGACATCGGTCGTCAACATCAACTGGCCGCCGGGAATCCCCACTTCCAGATCCATCCCCGAGCCGGCCAGCAACACCGGCTTGAGCTCGGCTCGAGACGCGTAGATGGCGGCGGTATAGCCCGCCGGACCACTTCCCACGATCAAGACACGAGCATGTCGTACTTTTTTTGATCCCTTGTCGCTCATAAGGCTCCCCCAGAGGGGCTAGCTCAGATGTTTTTCGATGAGTTTCGAGAGGTTTTCCTTCGAGGTCACGCCCACCACCTGCTCGGCCACCTGACCATTCTTGATGATGAGAACGGTGGGAATCCCTCGAATCTGATATTTCTCTGAGACAACCATGTTCTCGTCCACGTTGAGCTTACCGATCTTGGCTTTGCCGTCGTACTGGGCGGCCAGTGCATCAATGGTGGGCGCCATCATCCGGCAGGGCGCGCACCACTCGGCCCAGAAGTCGACCAGCACTGGCTTTTCGGACTTCAAGACTTCTTGATCCCAGGTGCTGTCGGTAAAGGCGGCAACCTTGTCACTCATGAATTCAAACTAGCAGACGCCTTGGGTGAAGTCAAGCCAACCCGAAGCGCGCCGAAGTGCTATCCTCCTGAAATGACGGCACCTACTCGATCGCCTCGGGGTTTCTACCCCAGCCGCGCCCGAGGGCAGAGTTTTCTTCGGGATGAGGAGGTGTTGCGTCGTATCGTCTCCGCCATCGACCCGAGCCCCGATGAGTGTTTCTTGGAGGTGGGAGCGGGCGGCGGAGAGCTCACTCTCCCCCTGGCGGCGGCCGGTGGCGGCCGCATCCTGGCCGTTGAGACCGACGATGCGCTCTTCGAGCGGCTGGAACGTGTTCTCCAAGAGAGTGGCATCTCTCAAGTCCATCCGTTGCACGCGGATTTCCTGACGGTGGACTTGCCGAGTCTCTTGAAGGAAAGAGGCTTAGGTCAGGTGCGGGCGGTGGGAAACCTGCCCTTCTCGGTGGCTTCCCCGATCCTCCTCAGGCTTCTTTCCTTCCGGAAACATCTGGTCGACTTGACGCTCACGTTCCAACTGGAGGTCGCCGAGCGGCTGGTTGCCCCGCCCGGGACGAAGCGGTACGGCTTCTTGTCGGTCATCGCCCAGCAGGCGGCAAGCGTCGACCTCCTGTTCTCCATCCCGCCCGCAGCCTTCACGCCCCGCCCCAAAGTGCACGCCGCTCTGGTCCGGATGAAGCCTCGACGCGACCAAGAGCCCGCGGTCGCGGGAGAGGAAGTCTTCCGGGCCTTGGTGCGAGGACTCCTCGCTCACCGCCGCAAGAACATCTCTAATAATCTGAGGCGTTTGAGCTCTCCCCTCCTGGACTCCTCGGCGATCCAAGGGGGCCTCCGGAAATTGGGCATCGACCCCAGCCGTCGCGCCGAAACCCTTTCTGTAGAGGAATTTGCCCAACTCAGCCACTTTTGCGCTTTTCCGGGTTAGTATGTTCTGTTAGTATTGAAGTGGTTTCTCAGCTCTGGATGGTTAACTCCCTGTCGCCAATGGTGCATTTGCGGTGAGCCGGTCTGCGCCTGTTAAGGTTGTTAAGCCTGTTAAGGCTGTCGAGCCCGTTGAGATCGTCCCGTTGGGCGGGTTGGGCGAGTTCGGACTAAATATGATGGTCATCGGGATGGGGGATACGTGTTTCGTAGTGGACGTCGGGGTGATGTTTCCGGATAGCGAACTGCTGGGAGTCGATCTGGTCATTCCCGACATGTCCTACGTTTTCAAGAACAAGGAAAGAATCAAGGCCGTTTTCTTGACCCATGGTCACGAAGACCATATCGGTGCTCTTCCCTATCTGCTGGGAGAACTGTCGGTGCCGGTGTATGGCTCCCGGCTCACCCTGGGCATGTGCCGCCACCGATTGGAAGAGCATCAGCTCGCCGATCGCGTGGATCTGAGAACCATGGCCCCGGGCGAGACGCAGTCGATCGGCCCGTTTCGGATCAATGCCATCCGCGTCTCCCACAGCGTGGCGGACAGCATGGCCCTGGCCATCGAGACGCCCTACGGCCCTATCATCCACACCGGCGACTTCAAGTTCGATCAGTCCCCGGTGGTCGGCGAGCCCATCGACATGCACCGCCTGGCCGCCTACGGAGAGCGGGGGGTGCTGGCGCTTCTTTCCGATTCCACCAACAGCGAGGTCCCGGGTCATACCGGTTCGGAGAAGGACGTCACCGACGCCTTCGAAGAGATCATCAGTCGCACGCCCTTCCGCGTCTTCGTGGCTTGTTTCACCTCGAGCACCCACCGGATCCAGTTGGCCATCGATCTCGCCGCCAAATACGGGCGCCGGGTCGCTCTGCTCGGGCGCAGCATGTCCCAGAACGTACAGACGGCGATCGATCTCGGCTACATCCGTCTGCCGGGAAATCTTCTCATCCGCCCCGCCGACATTGCCAAGACGCCGCGCCAGAATCTACTCATTCTTACCGCCGGGAGTCAGGGGGAGCCGATGTCCGCGCTGTCCCAGATTGCCATAGGGAACCACAAACACGCTGCCATCGAGCCCGGCGACACCGTCATACTCTCCGCCCGGGTCATTCCCGGCAACGAGCGCGCCGTCTCGCGGATCATCAACCACCTCTATCGGCGAGGAGCGGACGTCATCCATTCGTCGACCGCCGCGGTGCACGTTTCCGGTCACGGGAGCGCGGAAGAGCTCAAGCTCATGATGAACCTGGTGCGCCCGCGCTACTTCATTCCGATTCACGGCGAATGGAGGCAGCTCGTTTCCCACGCCCGCATCGCCCGAGGCCTGGGCATCCCTGCCGAGCGAGTGCTCCTCGCGGAGGACGGCGACGTGATCGCGTTCGACGACCAGGGAGGGCGCATCGCCCGCAAGGAGGAGACGGGAAGGGTCTTCGTCGATGGAAGCGAGCTCGGTGACGTTCGAGACATCGTGCTTCGCGATCGCCAGCATCTCTCGGAAGGCGGCATCGTGATTCCGGTCGTCTCCATCAACAAGCAGAACGGTCGCGTGGAGACCCCGCCCGAGATCATTACCCGCGGCTTCTTGGAGGACGAGGAGCTGCTGGACGAGCTCAGGGTTCTGATCATTGCCACCGTGGAAGGCTCTCCTGCCGAGGAAGTCGCCGACTGGGGGCTCATCAAGGAGAAGATTCAGACCGAGCTCAGACGGTTCTTTCGGAAACGAACCCAACGCCGGCCGATGATCCTTCCGGTGGTGATGGAGAGTTGAGGTTGACGGG
>DATDRI010000143.1:0-3072 GCA_035291825.1 Vicinamibacteria bacterium
CCCGGGATCCCTTTCGCGGTGAGCGCTGCCCGAACGATGGCGTCGGCAGTCGCCTCGGCGGCGAGCGCACCGACGGTGGTGAGGTTCACCTCTCCTTCCCAGGTTCCGGTGGCCAAGGCAAAGAGCGTGTCACCGTCCCCGATCGTGTGAGCGGGACTGATGGCACGGGCCAGGCCGTCATGCGCCATCTGCGCTACTTTGTTGGCCTGAGCCTTATTGAGGCGCGCGTTCGTCGCCACGACGCCGATGGTCGTGTTCTGGGCTCTCGCCGGCTGTGGAACAGAACCGGTGCGGAGGAGCTTTCTCACATCGGCGAGGCCGTTTCCGTCCGGCGTCCTGAGGCCAGCAATCACCCGACCGGTCGCCGGGTCGATGATGTCGCCGACGGCATTGACCGCCACCAGCGCGGCAACGATCAAGCCGTCGGGGAGGGCAATGGCCGAGGTGCCTACCCCTGCTTTCATGGCGCGATCGCGAGCCCCCAGCTTCCCCACCGTGGCGCCCGCTCCCGCTCCTACGTTGCCTTCTTCCACCGGTCCGTTGCTGGCAGCGACGGCGGCTTTGTATCCGCAGTCGGGGCCGGGACGGATGTCGGGCTTTTCTCCTACCTGAAGATCAAAGAGGATGGCGGCGGGAACGATCGGTACCTTGGCGATTCCGACGTCGAAGCCGACGCCACGCTCTTCCAAGTAACGAACCACGCCGGAGGCGGAATCCAATCCAAAGGCACTGCCCCCTGACAACACCACGGCGTGGATCTTTTCGATGAAGTTGGTCGGATCGAGCAGATCGGTCTCTCGCGTCCCCGGGGAGGCGCCCCGCACGTCCACTCCCGCCACCGCACCGGCCTCGGTCAGGACCACCGTACAACCGGTGGGACGCTCGGTGAGGGTGTGGTGCCCGACCCGGATCCCCTCAACAGCGGTCAGTCCTCTCGACTGCATGTTCTGACCCTGCACCATTCCGCTCAGCGAAGCAAGACTCCAAGCGGAGAGTAGCGCAACTCTTGTGGACTTCACACGCTCACCTCCCCCCAACCTACCAGACTAATATAATGTTGCCAAGCTGCACGGTTGTGGTTAGCGGTTTGAGGGCGCGCCAGCATCCACGCGATGCAGCTCGCCGCACCTCCCGCCCGTTATTCCTGATAACATGCCCGGAATCATGAGCATGAAAGTCGTCACCCCACAGCAGATGGGGAGGATTCTCGAAGTGACAGACTCGATGTCCATCCACCGGGAAGCCATCATCGTACCGCTCGGCCCGGAGGGCCGGGGAAGGGTCCGTCTTTCTAACAACAAAGTCGAGGTCACCGTTCCGGAGGAGGGCGACTTCGACGCCTGGCTGGATGGGCTTCGCGAGAGCATCGCCCATCTGGATCTCACGAGCGTCAGAAGGGTCGAACCGTAGTGGAGGTGTCCTCGCCTCGATCGGCGTTCCTCTCGCTTATCCTTTCCTGCTGGGCGGTCTCGCCCAGCGCGCTTGCCGGACAATTCCCGGAGACGGGGCAGGGTCTCTACCAGATCGGGTGCGCCAAGTGTCATGGGAACGATGGCCGCGGCGTGGATCTCAGCACGGTGGGGTTCGACATTCCCCTGCCCGATTTCTCCGACTGTAGCTTCGCGTCACGAGAACAGGACGCCGACTGGTTGGCGGTTGCGCATCAGGGTGGTCCGGTAAGGGGATTCTCCAGCAGCATGCCCGCCTTCGGAGAAGCCTTCAGCATCGAGCAGATTCAAAGGACCACCGACTTCATAAGAAGCTTCTGTACGGATCCCGTTTGGCCGCGAGGGGAGCTCAATCTACCGCGCGCCCTCGTCACCGAGAAGGCCTATCCCGAGGACGAGGCCGTCTGGACGACGGCGGTGACCACCGAGGGCGAGGGGGCGGTGATCAACGAGATCGTGTACGAGCGCCGCTTCGGCGCGCGGAATCAGATCGAGCTGAAGCTCCCCTTGGGCGTCCAGCAGACCATGAGCGAAGGTGACTGGACGGGCGGCATCGGGGATTTGGCGGTCGGCGTCAAGCGAGCCCTGTTCCATGGCCTGGAGGAGGGCTCGATCGTGAGCGTCGGCGCCGAGGCCGTACTTCCCACCGGTGACGAAGATCGGGGATTCGGCAAAGGAACCGTCGTCGTCGAGCCCTTCGTCGCCTTTGGCCAGATTCTTCCCGCCGAGGGCTTCCTTCATGCGCAAGCGGGACTGGAGCTCCCCGCGGAAGAAAGCGATACCGTCGAGCAAGAAGCATTCTGGCGCTTGGTGGTGGGCCGTACGTTCACGCCGCAGCCGTGGGGGCGGACCTGGTCACCGATGCTCGAGGTGCTGGCGACGATGGAGCTCGACGAAGGAGCGGTCGACTGGGACTTGCTTCCTCAGATACAGGTTTCCTTGAACAAACGACAACACATCCTGGCCAATATCGGCGTACGTGTTCCGGCCACCAACGCCGCGACACGAGACACCACCGTCCTCTTCTATATCCTCTGGGACTGGTTCGACGGGGGGCTCCGCGACGGCTGGTAGGTATTGTCCCCAGTCCAGAGCTCGTCTTCCTTGACCTCCACCCGTTCCAGAGCGCCCTCTCGGGAGGACAGTCCCACTCCCCCGGCAGGAAGCCGCAGTAACTGAGGAAATCTCTACCGGAGCAAGAGTTAGGGGCCCACAGCCCGTCCGCAAATGGAGCTGGAATCGAGCTTGCAATAGCCAAGTCTCGGCGAGCCGGAACCCGGCCCGCCCTCACAAAGGAGAAATGAGGATGAAGCAGTCGAGGATGTTCCCAGTTGCGGTCCTGGCTCTCGTCCTGAGCTGGGCCTCGGGAGCGACCGCTCAGAGCACGTCGAATGATGGGGCCATTCAAACAGTAGTCGAGCACAAACTGGACGACAAAGATATCCGGAACGGCGAGGGCCCTTGGGTCGCCGTCGAAAATGGGATCGTTACCCTTAAGGGAAAGGTCAAGAGCGTGTGGGCCAAGAACGAGGCGGTCCAGCGCGCCATGGAGGTTGAGGAAGTGGCGGCGGTGGAAGACGAGCTCGAGATCGCTGTTGGCGAGAGCGACGCAAGAGTGGCGGAG
>DATDRI010000144.1:0-2853 GCA_035291825.1 Vicinamibacteria bacterium
CGGCAAGCGTGGATTCGATGAGCCTCTGCCGCCTCAGTTCGAGGGCCGGCGCGTGCTGGTTGTCGACGATTCAGCGGTGGCGCGGGAGATCCTAGAGGCGCAATTAAGGGACTGGCGGATGGAACCCATCTCGGTCGCCGATCAACGCGCCGCGCTGGCCGCCTTGAAGACAGCCGGCGACGAGGGGAGACCCTTCGACCTGATGCTGCTCGACGAGCTGCCTGGTACCGACGTCGGCAAGTTCCTAAAGGAATTAAGAAAGGAGCTTCCCGAGACCATCCCCTGCCTATTGATGTCGCCCGCCGGAGAGTCCTTAGAGCCCCCCGGTGCCCGCCTGCTCGGTGTGATGGGGGAATTGACGAAGCCGATCCGACCTTCGCATCTGCGGAAAGCCATCGAGCTCCTGGTGGAAGGCCGATCTTTGGAGAGCGAGGAAGCCGTGACAACGGGGGCCTTCGATCGCGTGCCACGGTCGAGCGCTCTATATGTTCTTCTGGCCGAGGACGAACCGGTCAATCGCCTCGTGGCGGTTAGCATTCTGGAGAGGGCGGGTCACGAGGTGCGAGCGGTAGAGAACGGGCGGCAAGCGGTCGAAGCGTACGAGAGGGAGCTCTTTGACGTGGTGTTGATGGACGTTCAGATGTCAGGGCTGGATGGGATCGAAGCGACCAAGGCCATTCGTTCCGCCGAGGGCGGGACAAAGCGGCGCGTTCCGATCGTCGCCCTGACCGCCCATCTTCTGGACGAGGACAAGGAGGTCTGCTTGCTGGCCGGCATGGATGAGTTTCTTTCCAAGCCTGTCGACCCCGACAGCCTCTGCAATCTACTCGACCGGCTCGGCTACGCAGCGGGAACGGATGCAACTCAGCCGAAGGGATCTCAGGTCGGCGGTGACGCTGGCCCGGCTCTCGAGCGGGAGGCGCTCCTTCGCCGAACGGAGGGTGATGTGGCGCTGGCCGCCGATCTGGCGCGCATATTTCTCGAAGACGGTCCGAAGTCCATGGAGGAGCTTGAGACTAGCCTTCGTTCTCGAGAGATGGACCGCCTCGAGCAAGTCTTGCACCGACTCTCGGGCAGCCTGGAGGCCATAGGAGCCCGGCCGGCGGCGGCTGCCGCTCGACGCCTGCGGGAAGCGGCCCTCGGCGGCTCGTCCGATCTGGAATCGCCGTTGGGAGCCCTGCAAGATGAAATGCAGCGATTGACCGTCGAGCTTGCCAACCTGGTAAAGGAGAACGCCGTCACATGAAGGTGCTCATCGCCGAAGACGACCCGGTCTCCAAAGGTCTGCTGACCGCGACCCTGACGAAGGCCGGCTACGAAGTGGTTGTCGCGGAGGATGGCGAGCAGGCCTGGCGGCTGCTGCAAACGCCCGAATCTCCTCGGCTCGCCGTTCTGGATTGGATGATGCCCAGCATGGACGGAGTCGAGATATGCCGGAGACTACGGCGGGTCGAAGGGGGCGAGTTTTTCTACTTGATCCTCCTCACCACCAAGAACCAGCAGAAAGAGATCGTGGAGGGGCTGGAGGCGGGGGCGGACGACTATCTGACCAAGCCGTACGATCCCCCTGAGCTCCGCTTACGGGTTCGGGCCGGAGAACGGATTCTGAGGCTGCAGTCTGCGCTCCAGGCGAAAGTCGAAGAGCTCCAGGAGGCCTTGGAAGAAGTCAAGCAGCTCCAAGGGCTTCTTCCTATCTGTATGCATTGCAAGAGTATCCGTGACCAGGACAACGTGTGGCATCGCATCGAGGCCTATATCGGGAACCACACCAACATTCGTTTCAGCCACGGGCTCTGCCGCACCTGCCTCGAGAAGTACTACCCGGATCTGCAAGACGAGACGGGAAACCGCTCGGCGATGTCTTGAGGCCACGCTGGCCGTCGCTTCCTGCTTTTAGCCTGGCTGAAAAGCCGACCGCGGGATTGTGACGAAGGGTTCGGAAGGCGCAGCGAAGAGGTAGCCTTGCATCAGATCCGCTCCCAGAGCTACCAGTGTCGCTCTTTCCTCCTGCGTTTCCACCCCTTCGGTAACCACGTCGATTTTCATGTCGCGGCATACGTGGATCATCGACTGGACGAGCTTTTGCTTTGCCCCATGGCGGTGAATGTTGTGCACGAGGGACATGTCGATCTTTACAATCTCAGGGTCGAGCTGAACAAAACTCGCGAGCCCCGCATAGCCGGAACCCAGATCGTCGACAGCGAGACGAAAACCCATCGAGCGGAGTTTCCGGAGCCGATCTCTCAGGTCGGAAACACCTTCCAGCGCGGCGCGTTCTGTGATCTCCAAGACGATGCGATGTGCAAGGGACAGTAGGGGATTCTCCTCGCCGTAGAGAAGGTCATCTTCCAGTTCGTGGGGATGAAGGTTGACGAACACCAGCTGCCGTTCCAGCAGGGAGCCGGCGTCTTGGGCGACGTGCTGCCGGATGGTTCGTCCGAGCTCGTGAACCCTCTCCAAGTGAAAAGCAGCATCGAACAGGGCTGCTGGGTTCGACAGCACCGGATGCTCGGACCGCACCAGAGCCTCATAGGCGAACGTATCCTGTGCTGGCCAGGACACGATCGGTTGATAGGCCATCCAAACTCGAACCAGGGAGTCGGCGAACGCTTGATCGAGACTCGCCCGGTCCGCGGCTGCTCGGTTTCGGTCTCCCATGAGGTCCAGGGCCTGCTTCTGGATTTTGGCTAGGTCGTGAATCTGGACCGCATGCGCGACCACGTCCAAAAGCTCCTGAGGTTTAACCGGCTTAACCAGGTAGCGTAGGGCGCCGTGCCGGAGAGCCTGGATCGCCGTATCTAGATGAGGCTCACCGGTAACCAGGATCACGGGAAGATCCAGATCGAGCTTCCG
>DATDRI010000145.1:0-5915 GCA_035291825.1 Vicinamibacteria bacterium
TCCCATGAACATGTATCTGAAGATCCTGGCGCATCCGGTCTTCACCGATCTGGGCTTTTACATGCCAATGATCGTCGACCTCTCTCATCCTTTGATCTTGCTGCAGGGAGAGAACGCTTCCGGGAAGTCGACGCTTCTCCACTCGATCTTCATGGCGTTCAAGGGAGAGCAGGCCGAGGGCTATGTCTACAAGGCGGAGCTCGGGGACGTCGATCCCGAGAGAATCTTCCTCTTCGACGCCGAGCAGCACAACCCCCGCAACCAACTGGAGTTCTTCGAGAACCAACCCGAGATGAAGGAATTTCTGGAGATGGCCAGCCACGGCCAGGTCATGCTGTCTCTCTTCCGTGAAAGCTTCCCCAAGCTTCCCGAGGGTACGGTGTTGCTTCTGGACGAGCCGGAGATGGCCTTATCCATGTCCAATCAGAAGCGCGTACTCAAGATGCTCCTGGAGCTAGTGGACCAGAAGAAGTTCCGCATCATCGCCGCCACCCACTCCCCGGTCCTGATCGAGGCCAAAGAGACCTACGTCATCAACCTGGACAAGCACATCAACAAGAACCTGATCCGGGACGACTTCGGAGTCGAGGGGCAAAGCACCCTGCACTAGGTTCGCCCGCCTGTAAGTTGTTCTGTGTCAACAATTGACGCCATGGCACCAAAGTACTCATTCTAAATGCCTTAGCCTTAGGATGACGTCTAACTCCAAATCGCTCGACCATTCATCCCCCGCCGCGGCCACTACAGTCCATCTAGCGGCTAGTTCGTTGATAAACAGTAGCTTGCGCCAGCGGGCTCCCCTACTCTTGACCACAGTGTCCAAGGACGAATTCGTCTATGTTGGTGGAAGGTTGAGGCTTATTCCAGCCCCCTACGCGCCAATCGCCCTATTAACCCAAGAGGTGGATTTCTCATGCATCGACCGGTCAAGTACGCGGAAAAGGCCCTCACCTATACCGCCAACGGCGCCTGGTTCGTCTTCGAAAGACTGAACCGTCTCCGGCCCCGACCCTCCTTCACGCCGAAGTGGTCCGAAAAGCCTCTGCTCAAGTCTTGGCAGAAAACCAAGCCAACCCTGGGCTGGCCTCGCACCACGGATTCTCTTTGTCCCAAATGCGTGCCGGAGGCGCGGAAAAAGATCCTGGACGGAGAAGCCGACGTTTCAGTTCTGGTGAACGAGAAGGTGGGAGAGATCAAGGCTCAGATCATCGAGCGTGACGGCAAGATCATGATGGTCAAGGACTGTCCGAAGCACGGGCATTTCGAGGACCTCATGGCGATCGATACCGACTTCTTCCGACATCTCGAACAGGTGTTCCCCGGTCGAGACATCCGGGCTCACAACGACTCCAAGCTGCACAAGCACGGCAGCAGCACCATCAAGCACGGCCGCGGATCGGTGCTCACCATCGATCTCACCAACCGCTGCAATATGATGTGCGATCCCTGCTTCATGGACGCCAACCAGGTAGGCTTCGTTCACGAGCTCACCTGGGACGACGTGAAGCAGCTCCTGGACAACGCCATCACCATCAAGCCCAAGCGTCAGATGTCGGTGCAGTTCTCGGGCGGAGAACCCACCATGTCTCCCTATTTCCTCGATGCCGTCCGTTACGCGAGGAAGGTGGGCTACATCAGCACCCAAGCCGCCACCAACGGGATCGAGTTTGCCAAGAGCCCCGAGTTCTGCCGGGAAGCCGCCCAGGCGGGCTTACGCTACGCCTATCTGCAGTTCGACGGTATCGGCAATGCAGCCAACGCGCACCGGCACGTCGGCAACCTCTTCGACGTGAAGCTCCAGGCGATCGAGAACCTCTACAACAACGGGGTGGATATCGTTCCCGTCATCACCCTCATCAACGGCGTCAACAACGAGCAGGTGGGCTCGGTGGTGCGCTTCGCGCTGGATAACCCGAAGAAGATCCCGTTCCTCTCGTTTCAGCCGGTCTCCTTCACCGGACGCGACGAGGCGGTAACCGACGAGAGGCGCATGGCGCAACGCTACACGCTCTCCCACCTGGCTCATGACGTGAAGAAGCAAACCGGATTGGGTGAGCCGGCACGAGACTGGTTCCCCATCTCGTTCCTGGGGACGTTCTCCGATTGGGCGGATCTCATTCACGGGCCCGAGCACAGCTGGGGCCAGTTCAACTGCGGCTGTCATCCGAACTGCGGAGTCGGCATGGCGGTGATGGTGGACAAGGAAACCAAGGAGCGCGTACCGGTGACCGCCTTCTTGAACGCCGATCGCTTGTCCAAGGACGTGGCCACCCTCAACGATGCGGCACGCGGCAAGTTCCTATCGGCCTTCGGTTTCGCTCTTTCGGTGATGAGGAACTACGATCCTTTCAAGGCGCCGACCTACTTCACGCTCAAGGCCTTCCTCGAGAAGTTCGACAAGACCTACAACGTAACGGGGCGGGATTACGGCAAGGTCACCGGCGATCGCACCTTGGCGGACATCGAGAAGCGGCGGGCCGACCGCTGGAACTTCCTCTTCATCGCCGGGATGTGGTTCCAGGATCTGTTCAACTACGACTTCCGCCGTACCGAGCAATGCATCATCCCCTACGCCACCCAAGAAGGCGAGATCTCCTTCTGCGCCTACAACACCGGTATCGGTTGGCGGAACATCGTCGAGAAGATGCACCAGACGGCCACCATCCACAAATGGTACGAGGAGAGGGGCCGGCATCTCATCTACGCCGGTGACAAATCAGTCGATCTACCGAGCATCGACCACTCCCTGGTGCTGAACCAGGCCGACGTGAATCATGGCGTGCAGACCGATCTCGATGCCAAAGGCATCGCCAAGAATGCCCGCGAAGAGAAGCGGCGCGCCCGCGACGCCAGTGTTCTGGTGAAGACGCCCGAGGACGAGCGTATGGCCAAGCTCTACGAAGAGGTCGTTCTCAAGCAGAAGCCCAGCGCACCGCAAGACTTGGTGAAGTTAGACCAGATCCAAGTTTAGTTTTCAGATTCGTCGGTTCCAGTCTTGGAGCCCACCGCCAGCGGTGGGCTCTTTTTTTGCTTTTGCAAAATCCACTGTGCTAAGTTCTCGCCCGATCAACTGAAATCGAAAAACATGAGCCTTGTCGATCGTCTGATTGCCTCCTCCCTCCCTCTCGTTCCCAAGCCACTGCTTGGATACTTCGCTCGTCCCTACATCGCGGGAGAGACCCTCGACGATCAGGTGAGAGTCGTCCGTTCCCTGAACGAACAAGGCTTCCTGGCCGCTACCGGCATTCTCGGCGAGTTCGTGGAACGCCGCGAGGAAGCCGAGGCAGCGGTCGCCGACTACCAGGCCGCCCTCCGCCGGATCGCTCAAGACAAGCTCGACAGCAACATTCACGTCAAGCTCACTCATCTGGGACTGAAGATCGACAAAGAGCTCTGCTATCAGAACGTCCGCCGACTGGTCGTTTCCGCCCGAGAGCATTCGAACTTCGTCCGCATCGACATGGAGGACTCGTCTTGTACCGACGATACCTTGGAGATTTTCTCTCGCCTGCGGAACGAACTCGACAACGTGGGTGCGGTCATTCAAGCGTATTTGAGACGTAGTCTCGCCGACGTCCGGAGGCTGACCCGGGTCAAGGCCAATGTGCGTCTGTGCAAGGGAATCTACATAGAGCCTCGAAGCATCGCCTACCGGGACAAGGAGCTGGTACGCTCGAACTTCGCCTACCTTCTGGAGGAGCTGCTGGGGGCCGGTTGTTACGTGGGCATCGCCACCCACGACGAGAGACTCGTGTGGGAGGCCTTCCGCATCATCGATCGCCTCCGACTGGACGCCTCACGATACGAGTTTCAGATGTTGCTGGGAGTGGATGCACCCTTGCGCCGCATCATTCGTGACGCGGGTCATCGGTTGCGCGTCGCCGTCCCCTTCGGCCCCGCCTGGTACCCCTATTCCTTGCGCCGGTTTCGAGAGAACCCGACCATCGCCGGCTATGTCTTCAGGGCCCTTTTCCAACGTCAATCCTGACACGACTCGAGCGAGTGACGGTGCTTGGGATCTACTTGCGAAAGATGACGCGGCCGTTGTATACATTCCAGTAATTCAATAGGATACGGCGATTCCATGGGCCGCAGCCGCAGGACCGATCTAACCGTCGACTCGGAGGCTTTCACCGTCCTCACCGAGCTAGTCGGCGAGGAATCTCCGTTGATCGAGAGTCGGGTTCTCCATGGCGGCAAGGTGCTCTTCCGCACCAAGACCAACGTGGGGCAGTTCCAACCCCTGTCCGAGCACATGCCAACGATCTTCCGCTGGATCGATGCCCAACATCAGACGGTCTTGGCGAAGCTCCAAGACGGCAGTCTCTCCGTGCAGACGGTGGTTCGGGAGGCCGAGACATTGCTCCAAGCCAATCTAGCCGACGCGCTTTCTCGCTTGGCCACCAGGGATTTCACCGCCGCGGCCAAGAAGCTTCGGGAAATCATCGAGCAGGAGTCAAACTCTCCCGAGGCCCGTCATCTTCTGGAGGTCGCCCGAGCTTGTGAGTCCGGTGAGGCGGCGCGGGTGGACGTCCGGCGCAGGTTGCATGCAGGGACCAAGGCGTTCGCCGAAGGCTCCAGGAAGAGGGCCATCGAGTACTGGAAAGTCTGTCTGGCCAGCGATCCCGCCAGCCGCACCTACCAATGTCTCGTCCTCCTGGCGAGCACCGAGTCGGATCAACGCCGAAACCAATACGCCCAGGAGATCGTCTCTCTGGGAGGTCAGCTCCTGACCGAAGGCTATCCCGAAGAAGCGCACGCCCTCCTGCTGGTGGCGCAGACGGTAGAGCAGTCGTCGTTACCCAATCCATCCCAGGTTTCGTCTTCCGAGACTCTCCGACCTTCGACCGGGGCGGTACGGCTCGCGGAAGACCGCGACTGGCCAGGATCGGAGCCCTCCGACACCGATCCACGCACACCGGCCGCTGCCGAAGCGCTGCGTCCGACTACGGATCAAGGCTCGCCGCTCGCTTGGTACTGGGCCAGGGTGCCGCTTCCTCCCCATTACCTTCTCGCCGCCGGCGCCTGCGTTCTGGTTCTCCTGATCGTGGGGATCTCCGTTCTCTCCTTGGGAGGCAGGAGTGAGCCCGTCGAGCTCCTCGAGCAAGCATTCGCCACGCTGAACGCCGGCCGCTACAGCGAGGCGACCGAAGCCTACTCCCGGATCCTTGCAGGCTGGGAGGGCATCGCCTCCGCCCACCTGGGGCGCGGGCGGGCTCGAATCGCCTTGGGAGACCTGGAAGGGGGTCTGGCCGATCTCACGCGGGCGGTGGAGCTCGAGCCGGGAGCTCCGACCTCCGCGGAGGAAGTGGCGGACGTGCTCTACGTTCGCGGGCGCTATCAAGAAGCCGCCGAGTACTACCAGCGGGCCGTCGATGCGGGAAGCCAGGATCCCGACGCTCGCTACCGCCTGGCATCGAGCCTGGTACAGGTCAACCGATCCGATGAGGCGCTCGATCACCTGCAGGTCGCCATCGCGGCGGATCCGTCCAACGGCGAAGCCCATCTGTTAGCGGGCGCGCTCCTCAACGCCAAGGGTCGCCATGCCGAAGCGGAGCGGGAGCTGCGCGCGGCGCGGCCCCACATCAACGCCGGCGGAGATTACTTCGCGGAGCTCGGTTATGCGCTCCTCCAACAGGATAAGCTGGACGAAGCGAAAGCGGTCGCGGGAGAGTTTCTCCGCTTCGATTCCGGCGACGCACGCTCCCACGCCCTACTGGGCGAAGTGTTCCTGCACCAGAAGGAATACGAACCGGCGCGGGTCGAGCTCATCGGAGCTCTGCAGATCAACGCCCGGGAGCCAAGGGCTCAGATCGCCCTAGGGCGGACTTGGCTCGGTATCGGGAAAGGCCAAGGGGATGGAAGGGACCTCGCCAAGGCCCGTCAGATCCTGGAGACCGCTCAGGGAGTGCCGG
>DATDRI010000146.1:0-5835 GCA_035291825.1 Vicinamibacteria bacterium
CGATCTGCTTGGCAATAGTCAGGGCTTCTTCGAGAGGGGTGGGCCCGCGCTTGAGTCTCTCCTGCAGCGTCTCTCCTTCCACCAGCTCCATGACCAGAGCACGCTTGCCGCCCGACTCTTCGAGACCATGAATGGACGCGATATTGGGGTGATTGAGCGATGCGAGGACCTGCGCCTCCCGGCTGAAGCGAGCCATCCGATCCGGATCCCGGGCGAAAAGATCCGGCAAGAGCTTCAAGGCGACGTCCCGATTCAGCTTGGTATCGGTGGCACGGTAAACCTCTCCCATGCCGCCCTGACCTATCTTGTCGGTGATCCGGTAATGCGCGATGGACTGTTCGATCATCGAGTCAGTTCTTAGTGGTGGAGAAGGAACGGCGGAGGTCGTCGAACCAATGAGTGACCAATGTGACATGAGGATGGTCTCTCTGCCCGGAATCTTCGGGGGCGGGGAACATCACGAACCGTCGCCCATCGGGCGCCACGTCATAGTCGGCAAAGCTGTTTCCGGCAAGACCGACGCCCCCGATTCCCCCGAGAAAGGCTCCTTCGAACAACGGTCGGGGCTTTCCAGCTCGAAACGTATCGCCAGCAGTTTCCACGGAGGCCACCATCAGGCCCTCGTCGGTCCGGTAGAAGAGCTGGCCCCCGTCGCGCGACCAGCGCGGAAACCCGCCCCCACCGTCCGAGACCTGCCACTTACCGCCACCTGGTGGGAAGGGCCGTACGTAAACCTCCGAACGTCCCGACTCGCCCGAGGCGTAAGCCATCCAGCGGCCGTTCGGCGAGAAGTCCGCATTGGCCTCACGAAATGGCGTGCTCAGGAAGACCTCCGGTTTGCGCTCTCCTTCTAACGGGACGACCCACAGGTCGAAGGCATTGTCGGATTTTATGTAGGTGATGAACCGTCCGTCGGGCGACCAAGACGTCGCCCACTCCGAGGTTGGGCTCTCTGTCAACCGCTCCATCTCTCCCGATCCGTCGGCACGCTTGCGATAGAGGTTGTCGGCCCCATTCATGTCCGAGCTGAACGCCAGGTACTCACCATCGGGAGACCAGATCTGCTCGGTGTCGCTCGCCTCATCGAAGGTCAGACGGGTCGACACACCTCGCTCGAGATCGTAGACCCAGATGTCCCAGTTTCCGTCGCGCAGAACCGTTAAAGACAGCCGCGTGCCATCGGGAGATAACCGGGGGTTGCCGTAGCTTCCGCGTTCCTCCCAGAGCGGCGCCTTGTCGCCGTTCGCATCGACCCACACGACAGGGTACTCGGGCAGTGTGGCGTCGCCCCCCACGTAGGCTAGCCTTCCCGTATCAGAAAACGCGAACTGAGCTCCTCCGTGGGCCACGTCCCAAGAAACCTGCTGCACGACGGGGGCTGGTGAACCAGTTACTTCGAGAGTTCCCAGATCGAAAGGCACCGCGAAGAGCGTGGACTGATTCACGTACACCAAGTGCCCGGAGGGAACGTAGCGGCCGTAGGATCCCCCGCGGCGGAGAACTTTGCGCTCTCCGGTCGCGAGAACGACGACTTCGATCGTGGCGTTGTTGAACCCGCCCGCCTGCTGCGTGTGGGAGGTGAACAAAACGGCCTTGCCTCCGGGAAGCACCTGAGGCCAACGGTGGGTGGCCTCGCCGGCGGCCTCATCGAGCGTGGTCAGCGGTTCCGGTTCGCCTCCCGCAGCCGAAACGCGAAAGAGACCGCTATTGGGGTTGGGCGCGAAAACGATCATGTCATCCTCGCCCCAACTGGCACCGCGGCTACGATCGACCGCACAGAGCGTCATGGGGGTCCCGCCGCTCAGGGGCACCTTTTGCATTACCCCCGATGTGACGTAGCCGACCCACTGGCCGTCGGGTGAGAAAAAGGGCTGATAGGGCGGAGGCGTGGTCGTGGCTAAGGTCGCTCCATCCAACTGATCGAGGGAGCGGATGCGGACGTCCCTCACGTTATCGTCGCCCACGATGTAAACGAGGCGCGTACCGTCCGGCGAAAAGACCACGCTCGACCCCAGCCCCGTCCAAATCGGCTTGTCGGCAACCTCCATGCTGAGACGTAAGGGAGTTTCCGGTGCCGGCCCCGGCAGACTCGCCAGGATTCCAGCGGCGAGAGCCGCCACACCGAAGAGCGCCCAGGGAAGCGCCCGCAGCCAGACCGGCTTGGCCGGCACTGCGGCGACCGCGCTCACCATGGTGGTTTCACCGGCCGGATTGGCCAGGTACTGCTCGATGGTGATGCGCGCGTCACCCATCGACTGGAGTCGCTGACGGACGTTCTTTTCGAAGCACCGACGGAGCAGTCTTTGTATCGAAGGCGGCGTTTCCTTGGGTAACGAACCCCAATCGGGTTGTCTTTCCAGCACCTTGGCCAGAACGTCGGACACCGTCTCGCCGGTGTAGACCGATTTCCCGGTCAGCATCTCGTAGAGCACCACGCCGAAAGACCAGATATCTGCTCGGCGGTCCACCCTCTGACCCCGCGCCTGCTCCGGGCTCATATAGGCCGCCGTCCCCAGGATCACTCCCGCCGCCGTCGCGGCGGCGCTCAGCGTGGGAGACTGACTGAGATCCGGTGACGAGCCGGAGCGCGCCTCCCCTTCCAGAGCCTTCGCTAGACCGAAGTCCAACACCTTGACGGTGCCGTTCGGTGTGATCTTCACGTTGGCCGGTTTCAGATCTCGATGGATGAATCCGTGCTCGTGCGCGTCCTCGAGGGCCTCGGCGATCTGTTTGGCGATATGAAGCGCCTCTTCGAGGGGAATGGGGCCGCGCTGTATGCGCTCGGCCAGCGTTTCCCCTTCCACCAGCTCCATCACCAAAGCGCGCCTGCCCCCGGATTCTTCCAGACCGTGGATGGCAGCAATATTCGGGTGATTCAGGGACGCCAAGACCTGGGCTTCGCGGCTAAAACGAGCCATGCGATCCGGATCCTCGGCGAGGCGAGCCGGTAGAACCTTGATGGCTACTTCCCGGTTGAGCTTGGTATCGGTGGCACGATAGACCTCCCCCATGCCGCCCTGACCGATCTTCTCGCTGATCTTGTAATGCTCGATGGTCTGACCCTTCATGAGTCCCTCGTGGAGTGCGGAGAAGAAAGAGGATGCCTCTTCTGCAAGACGGGGGGAATATTAATGTTAGGGCGAGCGAAATGCAAGAGGCGCATCGGTTTTGCAGGTTAGAGAGAAACTCACGAGCAGTAAACAAGTTACCGTCTCCACCCTGCCCGCCAGAGTAGATACAATCCCGCGATGCGGCTACAAACGCGTGAATCTAACACCAGAAGGGCTGGGTGTGCTTATAATCCAGTGATTGGGCTGGCAAAGGAGAGCGAAGATGGCGATTTCTGAAAGTATCCGGAAGACCAGAGCCACGGCGGCGGCGATCGCAAGAGAAATCGGAAAGAGCGCGGCCGAACTGAGGAAGAAGGCGAAGAAGAGTGCAGCAGCGGCGGAGATCACCGTAAGACGGGAGCTTCGCGCCCTCGACAAGGAGATCTCGGCCCTGAAGAGATCGGCCATGAGGCTAAGAAAACAGGCGAAGAAGGAGATCGCCATCGCCAAGAGAAGAAGAGCGGCGAAAAGACGCAAGAAATGAGCTCCCTCGCCCGGTAGAGGCCCGTTTTCGGATCGCTGAATGCATCCGCTTCTCTCGACTGTCGCCACTCTGATCCTGTTTTTCGGGCCCGGGTTGCTCTTTGTTGCCGTCTTAGGTGGAAGCAAGAAAAGGATCGCGCTCAGCCTCGGCGAGCAGCTCTATCTTCTCCTCGCCACCAGCCTCTTGCTCTCTGGCTGGGTGGGCCTCTTCCTGGCTGAGCTGGGTCGTTTCTCTTCCCTCAGCACCGCCACCCTGGTGGCGGGCCTGGTTCTTCTGGGAATCCTCCTCGCCAGGAGACACCTCTCGCTCCGCCCCGGCTCTCTGGGATGGGACGAGCTGGCGGTGCTCGTCTGCTTGGTGGGATTCGGGCTGACTGTCTACTTCCCACCCTTCGAGTACATATTGGGCGGACGCGATCCGGGAGTCTACGTCAACACCGGCTTTCATCTGGCGCGCCAGGGCAATCTCGTCTACGTCGATCCCGTCGTCCTCAGCATTCCGGAAGCAGAGCGCGGTTTGTTCTACCGCGTGGACCAAGAGCTTCCCCCCTGGAGCCAGCCACGTTTCCTCGGTTTCGCCATGGAAAACCCCCACACGGGTCGCGTCTCACCACAAGGCCTGCACCTCTACCCGGTCTGGATCGGCATCGCTTCCCATCTCTTCGAGATGAAGGCGGGCCTCTATGCCACTCCGTTTTTCGCATTGATGGGGGTGGCCGGACTCTTCCTGGCGCTCCGCCGCCTGTTCGACACCGAGGTGGCCCTGTGGGCCTCGGGAATGATGGCGGTGTTCCAAATTCAGATCTGGTTCGCTCGTTTTCCCAACGCCGAGATACTGGTTCAGTTTCTCTATGTCACCGGCTTGCTGGCTTTCCATTTCATGGAGGAGAAGCGCTCGAGCCTGGCGGGGGCGTTCGCCGGAGCGGCCTTTGGGGCAACGCTCTTGGTGCGCGTAGAGAACCTTCTCTTCCTGGTGCCACTCGGTCTCTATCTGGGCTGGCGGAGGCTGCGGCGGGAGCTGGGCAAACCAGAGATTGCTTTCCTCGGCACGTTTCTTCTCCTCACCTTGCACGCTGCTCTTCACGCTCGGCTTTTTGCCTGGCCCTACGTTTCGGACGTCCTGGGGCGACCCTACTGGCGTCTCATCGGAGAGAACCTGGCCCCCATCGCTCTGGCGGCGGTGGTTGCGTTCTTCCTCATCGATCGACAGGGGGCCAAGCTGATCGCGCGCGTTGCTCCAATAGCCACAACCCCCAGGGCGCGGGCGTTGGCGGCAGGGGCCATCTTTCTCATCGCCCTATACGCCTATTTCATTCGCCCCTTCTGGCACGGCGCGCGCACCGCCCCTCACGATGCCGAGGCGTTCCTTCGCATGGGCTGGTACCTCTACCCGGCGGGACTCGCTCTGGTGGTGGGGGGAGCGATGCTCCTCCTGGCGCGGGCCGAGCGGCGCCAGACGCTCTTCGTTCTGGTCGGTCTGACCTTCTCTCTGTTCTTCTTTTACAAGGTCCGCGTCTGGCACGATCACTATTTCGCCATGCGCCGCTTCATCCCGGTCATCCTCCCCACCTTCTTCGCCTGCATCGCAATCTTCCTGGTCAGCCTGCGCGCCACCAAGGGTTGGATCGGCGACTGGGCTCCCCGGATCATCGGCTCGCTGCTCTTGATCTCGTATTTTGCCGCCGGCCGCCCGATTTGGAACCATCAGGAATTTCCGGGTAGCCTGGGATTCGTCACGGAGCTGGCACGCCACCTGGGCGATCGCGACGTGGTCATCTTTCCCCGAAGGGAAGGGCTGCACCTTCTGGAGCTCCCGCTCTCGCAGCTCGAGGGAAAGAACGTCTTGGAGTTCTATGGGTTGAAGCCGGACCGTGATGCACTGGAGCGCCTCATCGAGAAGTGGCGCGACGTGTATGACGATGTCTATTTCGTGACCAACTACAAGATCTCGCTCTCCGGCCTCTTCACGCAGCACGTCAAGGACTTCTCGCTGGGAACGCGGTACTACGAGTATGCCTACACGCGACCACCGTCCGGACCCAAGCCGTTCGAGTTACGCTTCACTCTCTCCAAGGCGGTGGACGTGCGGGAGCTGGCGGAGCGAATGCCCAAGATCGCCCGCATCGACGTGGGAGGAAGCGACGACCTGCTGGTCGCCTGGTTCTTCGAAAAGGAGCTCGCCCGGGAGGAAACGAGCTACCGGTGGAGCCAGAGGACTTCCACCGTCTTTCTACCCTCCGTC
>DATDRI010000147.1:0-2409 GCA_035291825.1 Vicinamibacteria bacterium
CGACGCGTTCGTCCGAGACCTCGATACCCAGCACTTGTCTCAACCGTTTGCGTGGAACGTCGATGCGAGTCTTTTCCTCTTTTCCGGGGTAGCAATCCACCAGGCCGGCGGCGGCCCTCCCTCCACTGAGCTCCACCAGAAACTTGGTGGCGCGCCGGGAGGCGATGGACGCCAGCTCCGGCGGCAATCCCCAGGCGAATCGGCGCGACGCCTCGCTCGGTACCTTGAGTGCCAACGCGGTGCGCCGGATGCTGAGGGGATCGAAGGTGGCCACCTCCAAGAGAATGTTCTTTGTCCTCTCGGTGACTTCGGTGTCCAGTCCTCCCATCACTCCCGCCACCGCCACCGGCCCTTTGGGATCGGTGATGAGCAGATGCTCCGGTCCGAAGGTGTGAGCCACGCCGTCCAGCGTCGTCATCTTCTCGCCGGCCCGTGCCCGGCGAACGATGATGGTGTGCTCGCCGAGCCTGTCGTAGTCGAAGGCGTGGATGGGCTGCCCGAGCTCCAACATGACGTAGTTGGTGATGTCGACCACGTTATTGATGGGACGCATGCCCGCTGCCTTCAGCCGCTCCTGCATCCAGGGCGGCGACGGTCCGATGTGAATGTTCTCGATCACCGCCGCCGTGTATCGAGGACAGAGGTCGGGATCCTGGATGATCACCTTGGCTAGATCTGTGACCGCTCCCGCGCTGGCGGTGTAGGTGAGATCGGGCTCGCGGACGCTCTCCCCGGTAAGGGCGGCCACGTCACGGGCCACGCCCAATACCGACAGCCCGTCGGCCCGATTGGGCTTCATGTCGATCTCGAGCACGGTCTCGCCGTAGTATTCCGCGAAGGGAGCACCTGGCGGAGCGTCTGGGGCCAGGACCAGAATCCCTTCCTGCTCGCCGGAAAGCCCCAGTTCTCTTTCCGAGCAAACCATGCCCGCCGACTCCACGCCGCGGATCTTGGCCGCCTTCAGCGTCATCGGTTTGCCCGAGTGCCCATCGATGAGATTCGCCCCCAGCCTGGCGAAGGCGATTCTCTGCCCGACCGCCACATTGGGAGCTCCGCACACCACGGTGTGCCGCTCCCCTCCCAGGGACACCGTCGCCAAACGCAGCCGGTCGGCGTTCGGATGAGGGGTGACTTCCACGACCTCCCCCACGAAGACGTCCTCCCAGGCGGCGCCGATCCTCTCGATGGCAGTGACCTCGAGGCCGGCCATGGTGAGGCGATGCGCAACCTCTTTCTCTGGCAGCGTGAGGGTCACGTACTCCCGGAGCCACTTCAGCGGAACGCGCACGATTCTAGAACTGCCTCAGGAAACGGAGATCGTTGGCATAGAAATGCCGGATGTCGTCCACGCCGTGTCGGAGCATGGCGATCCGCTCGACCCCCAGCCCGGCCGCAAAGCCCGTGTAGATATTGGTGTCGTAACCCATGTTGGTCAGGATCTCCGGATGCACCATGCCGGCGCCCAATATCTCGATCCAGCCTTCGTTCTTACAGGTACGGCAACCTCCTCCCCCGCAGAGGAAACAATCGATCGCCATGTCCACTCCCGGCTCGACGAACGGGAAATAATCGCACCGGAAGCGGATTTTCCTCTCCCGCCCGAAGATCCGCTTGGCGAACTCGAAGAGTGTGCCCTTGAGGTGTGCCAGGGTGATGCCCTCGTCCACTGCCAGCACCTCGACCTGCGTGATCATCCACTCATGAGTGGGATCGGTCGCCTCGTTACGATAGGTCTTGCCGGGAACGACGATGCGAATGGGCGGCTGGTGTTTTTCCATGAAACGCACCTGATTCGGCGAGGTGTGGGTGCGAAGCAGGAGCCTGCCGTCCGACTCGTCGGCCCGGTCGATATAGAAAGTGTCCATGAGCTCCCGGGCGGGATGCTCTTTGGGAATCCGCAGCGCTTCGAAGTTGTAGTAGTCGAGCTCCACCTCCGGACCCTCGACGACGGAAAATCCTTGGGACTCGAAGGCGGCGAGGATCTCGCGAAGCGTCTGCGTTATGGGATGGAGCCGACCCAGCCGGACCGGGCGGCCGGGCAAGGTCACGTCGATGCGTCCGGTCTCGACGGTCCGTTCGATCCGCGCCGCCTGAAGTTGGGAGCGCTTCTCGGCGAAGGCTTCCTCCAGCTCTGCCTTCAGCCGATTGGCGTCGGCGCCCGCCTTCCGGCGCTCCTCCGGTGCCAGCTCGGCCAGGGATCGGAGAAAAATGGTCAGGCTCGCCTTGCGGCCCAGGTGGGCGATCCGCCAGGCCTCGAGGACGGCCTCGTCCGATGCCGCCCCCAACTCCCGTCGCGCCGACTGAGCGATCTCTTCGATGGTCTTCCCAGGGCTCATGTTGAAAATGAAAGACGGCCGGGCTGTCTTCGCGCCAGGCCGCAACAAGGCATTATATAAGATGGCGTTGCCC
>DATDRI010000148.1:0-5128 GCA_035291825.1 Vicinamibacteria bacterium
CGGCGGCGCGGGAGGCCCGCCCATATCCGTGAAAGATTTGATGTGCGAGACCCACATGACCGCCGCGCCGAGCTCCCCTTTCACGCGCTTCTCGACGGTGGGAGGAATCATGTTCATCTCGAGGATCTTGTCGAACTCGTACGACGCAATCTCCGATTTGTAGCTTTCCCAGTGGCCGCTATAGCGGCCGGGCCTTATGCCCTTCCAGGCCATGCTCTCGAAGAGCCCTCCGGGAGCAAACCAGGCGCGTGAAGGACGCGTGACACCCACTGAGAGCGCCTCCATCTTCACGATCTCGGCGTTCCTCAAATAGTCTTCGAACTCCTGCGCTCGACCCACCCAGATCTTGGCGCTCGCCGGCTGTTCGGCGGGCGCGGTTTCCTGAGCGGTTACGCGTGGCAGCGACCACGCTTGAACCAGAAGAAAGACAAGACCAGCGACGGCTCGATTCGTCCTCATGGGCAGAACCTCTCCTTCCCCGGGCTCTTTCGGCCCAACTCCGACCAAATTGCGGGCAGGAACCTCGCCGGTCCGGCCCAGCGTTTCTGCGGCACGCCGTTTCCGTGCCGGCACGTTGCCCGGGCTATGGCCGGGGAGAATAACACAAATCGGGCCGGACAGCAGAGGCGCCAGACTTCCGCGACAGCGCTAAACAACGTAGGGGATTTGTATCCGGCCCTGAATTGTTGACGCAAAAGGCTCGGGGACAGGCTGAGCGGGTCTTGAGAGGCCGCGTCGCCTGAGGGAGCTCGGTGGTGGGAGCAGACGGGCCCAGGAAGCGCGGCTCGCCGGGGTGGCGGGGGAAGCGGGGTGGGGCTCTGGTTGAGGCGGTGAGCGGTAGGAAGGGTTTTCCGACCCGTCTTTGAAAAGAGCTTTTCGGATTCGATTCGCATAGGCGCCGTAGAACCTTGTCAAGTGTTGGCCGCGGTCGGGATCGGCCGCATCGGGCTGCTGCGAAGGAATGAGATGTTGCCGGGCTGCTTCAAAGCTGGTCTCACGGCAAAATCCGTTGGCAGAGGGAATGAATCCAATCGAGCGGGTCGAGTCGTAAAACGGTGTCTGCCGTCACGGGCTGAGGGGGAGTCCTCACCTCGACGCGGCCGTCGTTGTTGGTGCGGACGGTGTGGACTCCGAGGGGAGCGCGAGTCGGGTAACGGGCGAGCCTTTCGAGTCGGTCGGGTTCGTCGTCGAAGACGAGCTGGTTGGCATAAACGGTGCCCCTTCCCTTTGCCGCGCAAGGATGATTTCTCCTATGAATCCTCAGATGGAGCCCGAGCAGGTGGCCTCGGTCATCCTCTACCTCACCATCGAGGCTCCCGACGCCATGACCGGCGCCGCCATTGACGTTTTTGGCTGATCGCCGTAACTCCGGAGTCGCCTGACGGGACGTTCGAGAAAGAGCACCGCCGTCTTTCAGCTGGATGCCAATCCAAGCCTCCGCTCTCCAGAACATGATCCGATTGGATCCTTCCGGCGCGGCGGCGGCCTCCTCGTGCCGTCGTGCTCGGGAGGTTGCGCCGGCAACTCTTCCTCACTAAAATATCGCAATCGTTTCTGAGACGGCTCTATTTCCTACCTGAACCGTGATTTCGCCGGGGGGGACCCCATGAGAGCGGAGCGTTCGGAAAAAATTAGACAGCTGTTTGAGGCTGCGCTCGAACGGGATCCGGAACAAAGGGCTGAGTTCCTAGGCCGCGCTTTCGCTGAAGATCCGTCGATTCGCGTCGAGGTCGAGTCTCTCATAGCCTCCCACGAAGAGGCAGAGAGCCTTCGCGAGGGCCCAACCTTAGAGAAAGAAGAAGAAACGGCCTTTCCACCTAGACCAGCCGACGTTCCAAGGGAAATTGGTCCCTATCGCATCATCCGTGAGATCGGCCAAGGTGGCATGGGCTCCGTCTACGAGGCGGAGCAGGACAAGCCGGTACGGCGCCGCGTGGCTGTCAAGCTCATCAAATGGGGGATGGACACAAAGCATTTCGTTGCCCGCTTCGCCTCCGAACGGCAGGCATTGGCGCTCATGACTCACTCCAACATTGCTGCAATCTACGACGCTGGCGCGACGGCGGGAGGGCGCCCCTACTTCGCCATGGAGTTCGTTTCAGGTATCCCCATCACCAAGTACTGCGACACGCACCGGCTGACGATTCGCGAGCGTCTGGAGCTTTTTCTCCAGGTTTGTGACGGGGCCCAGCACGCTCATCAGAAAGGGATCATCCACCGCGACATCAAGCCCTCCAATGTGCTCGTTACGATTCAAGATGGCGAGCCGCTTCCGAAGATCATCGACTTCGGCCTAGCCAAAGCAACTTCGGGTCGACTTACTGACAAGTCAGCTTACACGGAGCTCGGGCAGTTGGTTGGCACGCCCGAGTACATGAGCCCGGAGCAAGCGGATATCACAGCGCTGGACGTCGACACCCGGGCGGACATCTACTCACTCGGTGCCGTATTGTACGAGTTACTGGTCGGCGCCAAACCTCTGGACCTCGACATTCTTGGACAGACGAGTTTTGTCGAGATGACGCGAAGGATCCTGGAGGAGGAGCCGCCGAGGCCCAGCGTACGCGTCAGTAGCATGGGTAGTGCCTCGCAACTTGCAGCAAGAAACCGTCGTGGCGATCCGCGCTCACTCGGAAAACAGCTTCGTGGAGACCTGGACTGGATCACGATGAAAACGCTCGAAAAGGAGCGCACGCGACGATACGAGACGGCGAGCTCTCTGGGGCAGGATCTACAGCGATACTTGAGACACGAACCGGTTCGTGCACGAGCGCCCACCGCAGCCTACCGAGCTCGAAAGTTCATCCGCCGTCACCAGGGAGGAGTTGCGGCCGCGGCTGCGGTGCTGATCGCGCTGATATTCGGGCTGGTCTCGGCAACGGCGGGAATGATCCGAGCCAGGGAAGCTGAACGCGTCGCCGTGCGCGAAGCTGCGACCGCGAATGAAGTCTCGAATTTTCTGGTGGGAGTGTTCGAGGTCGCTGATCCGAGTGAGGCTCTAGGCAGAACCATCACCGCTCACGAGATTCTAGGCAAGGGAGCTAGGGAGATCGAGAAAGCTCTCTCACAACAGCCTGAGGTTCAGGCCCGGCTGATGGTGACGATGGGCAAGGTCTATACGAACCTCGGTCTGTACGGCGAAGCGGAACCGCTCCTCACGAAGGCGGTGGAAACCTGCCGGCGCGTGCTCGGAAAGGACCATCCCGATACACTAACTGCGCTCAACGATTTGGCGAACCTGTACTATTATCAAAACCGCTTCGCTGAAGCGCAGCCGCTCTATTTGGAACTCGTGCAAACCCGTGGACGGGTTCTCGGTGAGGAGGATCCCGCAACCCTGAGAGCTCAATTCGACCTGGCGAGCCTGTACTTGTGGTCGGAACGCTACGACGAGATGGAGGAACTGTCTCTAAAGACCTTGGACGCCCAGCGACGCGTGCTTGGGGAGGATCACCCTGACACGCTTGATTCCATGCACAACCTCGCCAGCATGTACTACGTTCGGGGCCGTTACCAGGAGAGCGCCCGGGTCGCGGAAAGGGTGCTGGACCAAACCCGCCGTCGGCAGGGAAAGGATCACCCCGACACGCTCACCAGCATGCATAACTTGGCCACGAGCTACCATGGGATGGGCCGTTACGATGAAGCCGAGAAGCTTTACCGAGAGGTGATCGCTCTGAAAAGTCGGGTTCTGGGAAGTTCACATCAACAGACCGCGGACAGCATCCGGATGTTGGGCCGCATGCTCAAAGAGCAGGGCCGGCTCGAGGATGCCGAAGCCCTGCTTCTGGAGGCTTACGGCATTTATCTTGAGTCCGTCGGAGAGCATCACACACGAACTCGTGAAACCATCCAACATTTGGCCGAACTGTACGAAGCTTCGGGAAGGCCGGAGAAGGCCGCCGTGTACCGCGCCCAACTGAACAAGGCGCGTCCCTGAACCAGGCAGTCGAGTCCCTTGCGTTGTAAGCGCCACCCAGAGTGATGCCGGAGCCGTGCGCCGACCGCGCCACCGCTCGATCCTTTCCTCGAGCGCTCGAATGATGGCCTGAGTAAGGGTCTCTCCCGTCTCAGAGCAAATCGAAGAGAGGGATCGCCATCCGATGCGCCGTCTCGAGCATTCGCTGATCATACGAAGCCAGACGGACCGCTTGATTCTGACCACGCAGAAACTCGACCGAAGCCAAGTGAAGCGCGTCGAGCGTCCGCACGGCGAGTGGGAAGGGCTCCAGTGCACGGGACAACACCGGTCGAGCCAACTCGATCAGAGCTAGGCGACCCAGCAAGAGGCGTAGAGACTCGCCATGTGACTTCGCAAGCCCCATGGTGTGGATTCTGTTCCAGGTTTCGTACTCGATGAGGCGGCTAGAAACGAGAGATTCCTCCCAAAGGGAGGCAGGTGGCAAACGGTCTTCGCCGAGCAAGTGCGCCAGTGCCACGGAAGTGTCGAGATAGATCAACGGTCCGCCCGATCTTGATCGAGACCATGGAGGATCTCATCGAGCGGGGCGACCGGGTCTCGAGGTGGAGGCTCTGTTGCCACGATGCTGGGGGGCGTAATCCAGCCCCTCCGGACCGCTTCTCCCAAGAAGGCATCGGCAAGGAGGGGGCTTCGGCCCGCTCGCGGCGGCACGAGCTCCGCCACAACTTGGTCCCGGTCCGTGACCAGGACCGTTTCACCGGCCGCGGCGAGACGCACGTACTCGCTGAGCTTGTTCTTGAGCACCTTGAGGCCGACGGCTCGCATAGCCCAAAGTAGCTTCTGGAAGCTTCTTTGTCAACTCCCTCTCGTCACGACTTGACGGCGGCTTGGCCGCCTCGTTGCCGGCGTGACGTTTCGGTGTCGCCACGGTAAATCTCGAATCTCCTTCCACGCCACGGATGGAATGGGTGCGTGACGTTCGCTACCGATGCCGTTGGATCAGGTTCAGTTGATTCAGTGTTTGTAGATACGGTAAATTGGGGACTTTCGGAGGCAGGAACGCCGGGGGCGATGAAGGAGATCGGGGAAGATATTGCCAAGGCCATCGAGAAGAACTGGTGATCTTGGCGACTCACCTTCGTCCCGTTCAGCACGCGCGCGGAGAGTCTGAGCCTCGGCCGGGCTGAAGAGGAGCTTGGATCTGTT
>DATDRI010000149.1:0-1767 GCA_035291825.1 Vicinamibacteria bacterium
TGCTGTTTCAGACGTTTCTTCGCACCGGCGTTGCGCGCCAGACCGTAAAGCATTTTCGCCAGCACGAGCTTTTGTTTCCGCGACGCATGTTCACCCGAGCTCATCAGGGCGAGTTGGTCTGGCGACCGCTGGAGCTGCGTCAGACCGCGTCGGTCCTTCATAACCCTCGCTACGCGGGAGCCTACGCCTTTGGTCGCTTTCGCTCGAAGAAGCTTCCCGATGGCCGCACCAAGTCCGAGGCCCAACCCCGGGAGAACTGGCATGTTTTGCTTCCCGATGCCCATCCTGGCTATATCAGCTGGGATGAGTTCGAACGCATCGAACAGCTCCTTCGTGAATCCGCCAAAGCCTATGGCGCCGACCGCCGCCACGGTCCACCTCGAGAAGGTCCCGCTCTTCTCCAGGGCCGGGCCGTCTGCGGGCTATGCGGTTGCCGGATGGCGGTGCGCTACCACCGTCGTGGCGACAAGCTTGCCCCTGACTACCAGTGCATGATCCGCACCGCGCCCAGAGCGGAGAGTCCCTGCCAAGTCATTCCTGGCACCACCATCGATGCCGCCATCGGCAAACTTGCGGTCGAGGCAATGACTCCCATGGCGCTCGAGGTGGCTTTCGCCGTTTGGCAGGAGATTCAGGATCGCCAGCAAGATGCAGACCGCCTCCGTCGCCACCAGGTGGAGCGAGCTCAATACGAAGCCGATCTCGCTCGTCGGCGATTCATGCAGGTGGACCCTTCCAATCGACTGGTTGCCGATTCGCTCGAGGCCGACTGGAATGAAAAACTGCGAACCCTCTCTGAGGCTCAAAAGCGTTACGACCAACAAAAAGAAATCGATGAGTCTACCGGCAAGCTGATCGATCAGAAACGCGTGCTTTCTCTCGTCAGAGACTTTCCCGCGCTCTGGAACGACCCGAAGACTCCCCAGCGTGAACGAAAGCGGATGCTCGGACTGCTCATCGAGGATGTGACTTTGATCAAAAAGGAAACCATCACCGCTCACGTCCGCTTCCGTGGCGGTGCCACGACCACGCTCACTCTTCCGCTTCCGCTCAACGCGTGGCAAGGGCGCACAACCCCAGCCACCACCCTCCACCAGATCGATGCATTACTCGAAGAGCACACCGACGCCGAGGTTGCTAGAATCCTCAACGAGCGCGGTCTCGAGACCGGCGCCGGCGCTAAGTGGACTGGCGAAAGGGTACGATGGCTCCGCTCGGTCAAAGGCCTCAAGAGCATGAAACATCGCCTGCTGGATGCGGGATGGCTGACTACCGAAGAGTATGCGGACAAGCTCGGTGTGCACTACGCTACCATCAAGGCCTGGAGAAGCAAGGGGCTCATCCACGCTCGCATGGGCAACGATCGAGGCCAGTGGCTTTTTGATCCGCGCCGAAACGATCCACCAACGCCATGGGCCGCTGGTAAGAGGCCGCGTCTACGACGAGATAACCCCTCCCACTTCGAACCCACTGCAGGAGGTGCAGTATGAAACGATCTCCTTGGAAACCGATCCGCTGATTTGTCCTCGATGCGGCGCGGAAATGAAAGTCATCGCCGTTCTCACCGAGCCCAAGGTCGTGGACAAAATTCTCCGGCACCTTCAAGAAAAGGCCGACCGCGCTCCGCCTGGGGGACCTTCCCCTGAACCCCCCGTGAGCTCCGAGGAGCTCGTTCCAGCGCGCTAGAAGGCCCGCAACCGCTAGCCCCCGTGCGCCTTCCGCCGTGGTTTACCACTTCACAAACTCCCTGACCGTGATTCCGGGCAC
>DATDRI010000150.1:0-6097 GCA_035291825.1 Vicinamibacteria bacterium
AACGGTAACCGACCGCGAAGGGCTGGGTCTGATCCACGTAGAGACTTTCCTGGTAGGGAGTGGATATGGAGAGAGCCTGATGGAGGGCACGGTGGTTGGCTGCCAGCCAGTCCCTTCCCAACGCCGTTCCCACCAGCTGCGTCCTCTGCAGGGAGTGTAGGTAGGCTTCGTGGGCGTTGGTGGGACGGTAGGGTTCGGGCACGATCTCTTCTTCCTTACAGGACATTGAGAGAAGAAGAAGGATCCCTGGCCAAAACCGCAACCCCAGCCGGGCAAACCGCATGATTCTGTTCAATGCGCTCTCCATGAAACGTGAGTCGTAGTTTCGGCGCATTCGAGCTTATCGCACGCCACCTCCCAAGGCGAGCACTAGGTCAAGTGACGGTCCGCCATATGAGAACGCCGAAGCCTAATCATTGGGGAAGCGGCGTCTTACGGAACGCGAAATAAAGCGACTCTTTGCACATATCGAGGAGCTCATCCCGGGAGGCATAGGGCCATTCCACGACCGCTCTCTGAGCCAATTGCTCGGAAATCTCCCTCTCTCGGATCTTGCCGGTGAGCATCTGAGCAACGTCACCCTCATCCCGGAAACTCAAGCCGCGGAGAAGTCGCGTGCGCACCATCAGGACGTCTTCCAGGCTACGTTGAAGCTCCTGCTGTAAGGCGCTTGCTTGCGCCGCGGAGATCGCTGATGGAGGTAGGGCGCGATCCATCCTATTCGCGAGCTCGGGGGCTACCGCCAGGATGTAGAGCTCTTCCAATCGGTCTCCTTGCTCCTGGCTTACCAGGGTCTGTCCTCTCTCGACCACTTCAATCAGTGAGTCCACCGAGCTCCGCAACTGGTCGTAACGCGTCTGCGCTCTGGGCTCCATGATCAACACGTAATACAGCACCAGGAAAACGGCCAGTCCGAAAGTGCCGACGAGCTGTACCGCCAAGGACCAGGCGCCGCGGATGCCGGGCTCTTGGGTTACGGGATCTCCGTTGTTGTTCATGGCACACCTCTAGGAACCCTGTAGTCCAGTCTAGCGCTCTGGTAGCCGGGATGGGTGCGTGAAGGACCGATCCGGCGTTTAGAAATGAACGTGGGGGGATCGCTACGGGAGGGATCGTTACCGCCAAGAACGCTCGGCGGGGCTCTGGAGTTAGTGAATCAGTGGGCGGCGTCTTTTTCGCGCGGCTCTTCCAAGTAGGTGTAGCCTTCCAGCCCGCGCTCATAGAAGCGCAGCAGGCGTCCCGACTCCTCGTAGCCGATCTTCCCGTCGCGGAGCGCCGCCTCGACATCACGCCGAAAGTCCGCGAGCAGATTCTCGGCGGAAAACTCGACATAGCTCAACACCTCGCGCACGGTATCTCCCTTGACGACCGTGTCCAGCACCACTTCACCCTTGGGGCCCAGGCTGACGTGGACGGCGTTGGTGTCACCGAGAAGGTTGTGCAGATCGCCCAGGATCTCTTGATAGGCACCGACCAGGAAGGCACCGATGTAGTACGGCGTGCCGTTGAAGGGATGCAGAGGCAAGGTTTGCTTGAGCTCTCTCCGATCGATGAAGCGGTCGAGCTTGCCGTCAGAGTCGCAGGAGATATCGCCCAGCACCGCCTGGCGGCTCGGCCGCTCGTTCAGACGTTGTATGGGCATGATGGGAAACAGCTGCTTGATGGCCCAGGCGTCGGGCATACTCTGGAAGACCGAGAAGTTGCAGTAATAAGTGTCAGAGAGCGCCGCCTCCAGCCCCACCAGCTCATCGGGAACGTAGTCCAATTGAGAGGCCAGTTGCGACACGCGCCGGCGAATCGCCCAATACAGACTCTCGGCTAAGACCCTTTGCTCCAGGGGAAGGTACCCGAGACTGAAGAGATTCAACGTCTGCTCGAAGGCCTGATGGGCGTCGTGATAACTCTCCAGCATGTTCTCGATGTGAAGCGCCTTGTAGGTTTCTTGAAGATCGATGAGGGGCTGGGCCGCGTCCTTGGGTGCGGAAGGAAGGGGCTCGTCCTCCTTCGGCCCCAGCTCGCTGACACCGAGCACGTTGAAGACCAGCACGCTATGGTAGGCAACGATGGCACGCCCGCTTTCGGAAAGGATGGTGGGGTGCGGGATCTTGGCTTGGTTACATACGTTCTGGATGTGATACACGACGTCGTTGGCGTACTCTTGGAGCGTGTAGTTGACGCTGGAGTCGAAGTCGGTCTGCGAGCCGTCATAGTCGATGCCCAGACCTCCCCCCACGTCGAGAAACTTCATGCCGGCTCCGTTGCGGGCCAGCTCCACGTAGATGCGGGCCGCCTCGTTGACCGCCGCCTTGATCTGATGGATATCGCTGATCTGACTGCCCAGATGAAAATGGAGAAGCTCGATGGAATCGGCCATACCCGCGGCCTTCAACCGCTCGACAGCGAGGAGTGCCTCGCCGGCGGTTAGTCCGAACTTGGCCCGGTATCCTCCCGATTCCGTCCACCGGCCCGCTCCCCGGCTCGCTAGCCTCACCCGCAGACCGATGCTGGGACGCACGCCCACCCGTTGCGAGTGGCGCATGATGAAGTCCAGCTCGGTGGATTTCTCGACGACCGGAATGATTTTGCGGCCAATCTTCTTGGCCAGCATCACCGCTTCGATGTACTCATCATCCTTGAACCCGTTGCAAATGATGGGAGTGTCGTTGTCGGCGATGGCCAACACCGCCAGGAGCTCGGCCTTGGAGCCCGCCTCCAGACCATAGCCGTAGGGCCTGCCGAACTGAAATACCTCTTCCACCACCTGGCGCTGCTGGTTGACCTTGATGGGATAGACGCAGCAATAGCCGCCCTGGTAGGCGTGGTCGTTCATCGCCTCCCGGAATGCCTCGTGGATCTCACCCAGACGTTGCTTGAGGATGTCGGCGAAACGGATGAGCAGGGGAGGAGAAATACCGCGCAGGACCAGGGTATCGGTCAGCTCTTTGAGGTCGATGGCTTGCTCGGGGTCCTTGGTGGGATGAACAAGAAGGTGTCCGTTGTCACCGACCGAGAAGTAGCCCTTGCCCCAGCGCGGCACGTCGTACAGCTGACTCGAGTCCGAGACCGCCCACGTCTCGGTTCCGTTGAGCACGGCTTTCGCCGAGGGCTTACTCTGCAATTCGCCTCCTGGAGAACCTGAAAGTACATTTTGCGTCCTAATGCCACTAGACGCAAATAAAAAAAACGCCCTGGAGCGAAATTCCGGGGCTTGCCCTCGGGGGAGGGAGCTGGCATAGTCCCAAAGACCGGTGAAGGAGCCGGAGCCTGGAATGCCGGATCGGGAAAGTCAGCGGCGGGCGGCCGAGTCGGTTGGGGTGTCTTTGGCCCGGCGACACATCTTCCTCTGTTGTGACCAGACCAAGCCCAAATGCAGCGAGAGGGATCGGTCGCTGGCGGCCTGGGACTACCTCAAGCAGCGTCTCAAGGAGCTCGGTCTCTCCGAGCAGGGAGGCATCTATCGGACCAAGGCCAACTGCCTCCGGATCTGTGAAGGAGGGCCGATCGCGGTGATCTACCCGGAAGGAGCATGGTACGCGGGATGCGATCCCCCGGTGCTGGAACGGATCATCCAGGAGCACCTGGTCAACGGGCGGATTGTGGAAGAGCACCTCATTCTAGTGCGGCAACTTCCCGGGACGATGCCGCGGGAGTGACTCGTCCGAAGTCTCCCGCGCCGGCGTTATATCAAGTTGGCTTTGGTCAGAGTGTCTTCTACCAGCTCGTAGACGTAGTTTCGCAGACGCCCGCGGCTGCTCTCGTCGAAGTTGAGAAACTGGACCCCGGCGCCTTCCAAGAGACTGTTCTTGCGGCTACCCGAGGGGTTCTTCCAAGCGACCCGCCCCTCCAGCTCCAGGGGCATTTCGTCGCGGAAGGTGCAAAAGGTCAAGCGCAGCCAGCTTCCCTCCGGGAAGGGAACCATAGCGTGAACATAGGCGCCGCCGGTGCTGATGTCTTGAAGTCTTCCCGAAAAGAAGTTGAGCGGGGTCTCACAGAGTACATCCACTTCGGTGGGGATGCGGAGATACTCAATGGGAAGCTGCGAGCGCAGCTCGGACCGATGCGGCTTCTTGTCCTTTCGGTCTTCCGCTCGGGGCTGGTACATTCCGGAGAAAATGCTCTCCAGCGTAAACACGATTTGCTGCCACTCTTTTTCGAGGTGAGACTCCAGCTTCCCGCCATGGAGATTGCGTAGCTGGAACAGCGTGGAGTACTGGCGAAAGATCTGCACGATGGGAACGCTGGTAGTCGCCATGATGCCCCTCTCTAACTCCACTCTGATTTCTCCGAAATTCACCTGACCCGCCTTTCACTAGTACAAGATCCATTCCAGAGTCGGCTGTCTGGCGCCGCCCCGCTCCGGTCGTCCGCAGGGAAGCGGCCTGGAATGAAATGGTTAGATTCTAGGGTGCCCGCGCAAACTCCGGTCCTCCAGGCAGGCTCCGCCCCCTGGGATGGGGTCAAACTTTCTCCAACGACATAGGGCTTTCCCTACGTGCCCGTGTGCGAACTCCCACGTAGACAGAGAGAAACGCGACGTGCGGTTATCGAGCCGGCCTTAGCCTTGGCGAATCTTGAAGCGGCGGGATTTGAGCTCGTAACGAGGTAGGCTGCCCGAGGCAACCGCCTTGACCGTGGCGCGCAGACCGAGCCGGGTCGCCAGCGCCTCGGCCAGCTCGGAACGAACGGCTTCCCGCTTGCTCTCCGGCACTACCTCGACCCGGACTTCCATCTCCCACATCTCCCGGAGTCGGAAAACCTCCACCTCGAACTCGGTGACCTCGTGGCGCGCTCGGATCAGATTTTCCACTGCGCTGGGATAAACATTGATGCCCTTTACTTGAATCATGTCGTCGGCCCGACCCACCACGCCTCCCGGGAAACGCAGATAGGGTCGACCGCAGGAACAAGGCTCTTCGCTCAACTGAACGATGTCGCCACTCCGATAACGTATCACCGGCATGTCCCACCGGCCGAGGTTGGTCAAGACCAGCTCCCCGGTTGCACCGGGACCGACCGGTTCGTCGCCGCCCGGTTCGAGCACTTCTCCGATGAAGTCGCTCTCCAAGAGGTGCAGTCCCGATGCCTCGGGGCATTCGAATCCCCAAGGTCCGACCTCGGTCGAGCCGGCATGATCGAACGGGCGGGCGCCCCAGGCCTCCTGGATGCGGGCGCGGGTCGTTTGAATGCTGGCGCCGGGCTCCCCGCCGTGAATCGTGATCCGTACCGGGCTTGCCGAGAGATCCATGCCCTTGGCCTGTGCCACCTCGGCCAGCCGGAGGGCGTAGGTTGGCGTGGAGAGAAGAACCGTGGCCCGAGTGTCTTGGATCCAATCGAGCCTCTCCGCCGAGCTCTGGGCGCCTCCGGCCACCACCATCGCCCCGAGACTCTGGGCGGCTTCGAAGCCAGCCCAGAATCCCAGGAATGGTCCGAACCCGAAGGCGGCGAAAACCACGTCGTTTGGACCCACCCCGGCTGCCCGGTAGACTTCCCGCCAGCAATGGAGGACCCATGCCCAGCTACGTCCGGTGTCGAGCCACTTCAGGCGTTGGCCGCTGGTGCCGGAGGTAGCGTGGGTCCGCGTATATCGCGGGAGGGGAGAGGTGAGATTGGTGCCGCAAGGTGGGTTCCGCTCCTGGTCACGGACCAGCTCTTCCTTGGAGGTGAAGGGAAGGACGGCCAGATCCGCCGGCTCTTTGAGGGGCAGTGCAATGCCCCCGAGCTTTTCCTTGTAGAAACGATTTCGGCGGCGCAGCAGAGTGAGACCCCGATTGAGTTTGGCGAGCTGGAGCCGGGAAAGCGCCCTTCGTTCTCTCGCTTCCTCGCGGGGGCTTGGCTTCGCCGACATGTCCCTTCGTGCCAACCGAGGTCAATCAGTACCCGAAAGGAATATTGAGGTCAAACGCTCGGGCGGGTATGCTCAGGGCCAATGAGACTTCGGGATCTCATGAAGTCTGATATCTGCCCTTACCTCTTTGTCTACGGCACGCTCCGAAGAGGAGGTGGTAGAGATCTCCGGGACCTCATCGGCGTCTCCCCGAAATTCCTGGGGCGAGCCACCGCAGCCGGCCGGCTCTACGATCTGGGCAGCTATCCCGGG